>CAJXFN010000008.1 GCA_913052655.1 uncultured Flavobacteriales bacterium
CAAATACCATTTCATTTACCTCTTCTGGAGTACAGTTAAGTTTGTCAACTTTATTTATTACAACAATTGGTTTTAATCCCAACTGAAGTGCTTTTAAAAGAACGAATCTGGTTTGAGGCATTGGTCCTTCAAAAGCGTCTACTAACAAAACAACACCGTCAGCCATATTTAATACTCTTTCTACTTCCCCGCCAAAATCGGAGTGACCAGGGGTGTCTAGTATATTAATCTTACAATCATTATAGTTTACAGAAACATTTTTTGCTAATATTGTAATACCTCTTTCCTTTTCTAGAGGATTAGAATCCATAATTAGTTCACCAGGATTTTCATGTTCTTTAAACATTTTAGAGGATAATAACATTTTATCTACTAAAGTTGTTTTTCCATGGTCAACATGTGCAATTATTGCAATATTTCTTAGTTTCATTTGATTCTTATAATAGATTTTGCAAATCTAAACTTAAATATAAGATTAGAAGGAAAATTTTCGAAATTGTGGTATTTATTTTTGATGAAAGTAATGATGTAAAATAAAACAAAACAAATGTTGTTTTTTTTTAATAAAATGTTATTTTTGCAAACCTATAAATTTCAAGAAATTAAATTTTTATAATATGAAAACAGGAATACATCCAGAAAATTATAGGCTGTGCGTATTTAAAGATATGTCTACAGACTATATGATTTTAACAAAATCTTGTGCCCCATCTAACGAAACGATTAAATACTCGGATGGTAATGAATATCCTTTAATAAAAATGGAAATCTCATCAGATTCTCACCCTTTTTATACTGGTAAAACTAAATTGGTGGATACTGCTGGTAGAATTGATAAATTTAAAAATAGATATAATAACTTAAAAAAGTAATTTAAGTTATTAGGATAATATTATAAGCCCATACTTATAGTGTGGGCTTTTTTATTTAGATTTGTACATTAAATTTTCCTAATGAATGTAATATTGTTTGATACTGATAGAGAAAACCTATATCCATTAAGTTTAACTCGACCAATTTCTCATTTCAGAGTAGGTATACTCACGATAAAAGAAAAATGGGAGTTGTATTACAAGTCTGTATCTGTTTTGACAGAAGACTATTTAACAGAAAAGTTTCCTTGTAAAATAAAAAAGGAAAACTTGTGGATAAATGCTTCTGTTATTCCTAACGATGATTTATTAACAGAAATTAACTCTTTAAGAAAGGGTGAGGTTCTAAAAAAGTTTTCTGAAGTTATTGCAATTAACAATCATGAATTTATTACAGAAAATTTAGATGAAATTGAGAGTAATTCTTCTTTTAAAAAAGTAGATAATTTATGGGATATTTTTACTTTAAATTCTGATGAAATTAACTCTGATTTTGATATCCTTACAAAAGGAAGAAAATCACAAAAGCTCGGAGAATCGAGTATGAAAATAGGAAATTTTCCACTTTTTATTGAGAAAGGAGCAAAAATACAATCTAGTTTCATCAATTGTACAAATGGTCCAGTGTATATTGGGAAAGAAGCAGAGATTATGGAAGGTTGTTTTATTAGAGGCCCTTTTGCTATGTCTAATAATTCTGTTTTAAAAATTATGTCTAGGATATATGAAGGAACAACTCTTGGACCTTATTGTAAGGTTGGAGGAGAAGTAAATAATTCTGTGTTTTTTGGATATTCTTCAAAGGTACATGAGGGATATTTAGGTAATTCTGTGATAGGAGAATGGTGTAACTTAGGAGCAGATACAAATACTTCTAACTTGAAAAATAATTATGAGGAAGTAAAAATTTGGAATTATAAAACAGAAAGATTTAAGAAAACCGGACTTCAGTTTTGTGGATTAATAATGTCGGATCACTCAAAATGTGGAATTAATACTATGTTCAATACCGGTACAGTAGTAGGTGTAAGTGCTAATATTTTTGGAAGTGGATTTCCTAGAAATTTTATACCTTCGTATAGTTGGGGAGGATGTTCAGGATTTACAACTTACAAAACTAATAAAGCATTTGAAGTAGCAAAAGTAGTAATGAACAGAAGAGATTTAGAATTTACTGATTCAGATAAAAAGATTTTGAAGAAGGTTTTTGAACTGACATCAAAATACAGGAACTACTAAAAAACTGACAATATTTCCTGTTTTTTTCGTTTGGTATATTATTTGTATATCTATTTATAAAATACTACTGTTATGACTGATTTTAATTTTAATATCGAATTAGATAAGTTTGAAAAAGAAAAACTTTGTAATTTATTAGAATGCAACTCTATACAGTTGGATTTGTTGTTAGATAATGCTGAAAAAATTTATAAAGAAACCGATTCTGTATATGATAGTATTATGAAAATATTACAACAAGGACATAATGTAAGAGAAGCTACATTAATTGCTTTAATGTGTGGAAAATATTTTGGTTTTTTTCAAGCAGAAGAACAGATAGAAGAAGATATAAAACAAAAGTTGTTTGATGCATTTAATAATAGAAGAGGATAGTTAATGAAAAGATATAAAAACAATTTCGAATATTCTCTATCTAAAGTTTTTGATGAAGAAACTGAGATGTTTCCTCTAATGAGTAATGAAGATGAAGAAAAAATAAATAAGGAAAAGACCCCTAAATGTTTACCTATTTTGCCTTTAAGAAATACAGTGCTATTTCCTGGTGTCATTATACCAATTACTATTGGGAGAGATAGGTCAATAAAATTGATAAAGGAGACATATAAATCTGATAAAATTATTGGAGTACTTTCTCAAAAAGATCCAGCTGTAGAGGTTCCTAAATTGGAAGATCTAAATAATGTAGGTACTGTAGCCCATATTTTAAAGATGCTTCGTATGCCTGATGGTAATATTACTGCTATTATTCAGGGAAGGAAAAGATTTGAGCTTGACAAGATAGTTCAATCAGATCCTTTTTTTAAAGCAAATGTTACAGAATTAATAGAGGCAAAACCTAATTTTTCAGATAATCAATTTGAAGCCCTGGTTGATTCTATAAAAGACATGTCTTTAGATATTATAGAACTTTCTCCCAATATTCCTACTGAAGCAAGTATTGCAATAAAGAACATTGAGAGTCCTTCATTTGTAATTAATTTTGTTTCTTCTAACATGAATATTTCTTTACAAGAGAAACAAGAATTATTAGAAAATACAGATTTAAATGACCGAGCTAGAAAAGCTTTGTCTCTTCTAACTAAGGAACTTCAGATGTTAGAAATGAAGAATGAAATTCAATCTAAAGTAAAAATAGATTTAGATAAGCAACAAAGAGAATATTATTTGCACCAACAGATGAAAGCAATACAAGAGGAGTTAGGTGGATCTGGATCTGAGAAAGAAATAGATGAAATAAAAAAAAGAGCTTCTGAAAAAAAATGGACTAAGGAAGTGGGTATAGAATTTGAAAAGGGTTTAAAGAAACTCCAACGAATGAATCCTAGTATGGCGGATTATTCTGTACAAAGAAGTTATCTTGAATTGATTCTTGATTTGCCATGGAATGAATTCACGAAAGATAAATTTGATTTAAAGAAAGCTAAATCAATTTTAGATAGAGATCATTTTGGATTAGAAAAGGTAAAAGAAAGGATTATTGAGCACCTCGCAGTATTAAAATTAAAAGGAGATATGAAATCTCCTATTTTATGTTTATATGGTCCTCCTGGTGTTGGTAAAACATCTTTAGGAAAATCAGTTGCAGAAAGTTTAGGAAGAAAGTATGTAAGAGTAAGTCTTGGAGGATTGAGAGATGAGGCAGAGATTAGAGGACATAGAAAAACATATATTGGCGCTATGCCAGGAAGAATCATTAAATCTGTAAAGAAAGCTAATTCATCAAATCCTGTTTTTGTTTTAGATGAAATTGATAAAGTTACAAGAGATATGCATGGGGATCCTTCTTCAGCTTTATTAGAAGTTTTAGATCCAGAACAAAACGATAGTTTTCATGATAATTACTTAGAGTTAGGTTATGATTTATCCAAAGTTTTATTTGTGGCTACGGCAAATTCTTTATCAACTATTCAACCTGCTCTTAGAGATAGGATGGAGATTATTGAAATAAATGGATATACTATTGAAGAAAAAATAGAAATAGCTAAACGACATTTGCTTCCAAAACAAATAAGAGAACACGGATTAAAAAAGAAAGATATTCTTTTGTCTAAAGAAGTAATTGAAAAAATAGTAGATGGATATACAAGGGAATCTGGTGTAAGAGGACTAGATAAAAAGTTGGCTAAGGTTGTTAGATATGCTGCAAAATCTGTAGCGCTAGAAGAAGAATATGACGTGAATATTAGTGTTGATACTTTGCATGAAATATTAGGGCCTACAATGTTTAGTAGAGATAAAACTTCTGATAATAACGTGCCTGGTGTTGTAACTGGATTAGCATGGACATCAGTTGGAGGTGATATTTTATTTATTGAATCCACATTGAGTAAAGGAAAAGGACAGTTGAGTATCACGGGTAATTTAGGGAAAGTAATGAAGGAATCTGCTACTATTGCTCTTGAATATTTAAAATCCAATTCCATAGAGTATGGCATTACAAATGATATTTTTGCTAAATGGAATACTCATATACATGTGCCAGAGGGAGCTACTCCTAAAGATGGTCCATCTGCTGGAATAACAATGTTTACCTCTTTAGTTTCTTCTTTTACTGGAAGAAAAGTAAAAAATAATATAGCTATGACAGCAGAAATAACATTAAGAGGAAAAGTATTGCCTGTTGGAGGAATTAAGGAGAAAATTTTAGCTGCAAAAAGATCTGGTATAAAAGAAATTATTTTAAGTAGTGAAAATAAAAAAGATGTCCTTGATATAAATGAAAAATATCTGAAGGGTTTAAGGTTTCATTATATAGAAAAGATGAGTGAGGTTATTGACTTGTCACTTTTAAAGTCAAAAGTAACTAACCCCTACATAAAATAAATAAACTTATTCCCTAGAGGAATTATAATAGAGATTTATAATAAATTTAATCATAAAAAAATGAAAAAATTTTTCTTATTATCAATGACAATATTAGGGTTTATATCTATTAATGCTCAGGATTTATTGTTAAAGAATAGTCCGTTCCATTTTGCTGATGCAACATTTAAAATGAGTGTAGAGAAAGAACTTTCAGAAAACAAATCTATAAACTTTAGTGGATATATACATTTAATAGAGGATGGTTGGAACTATGATTTATCTAAAGGTATTGGTTGTGAACTACAACTAAGAAAATATGTGATAGAATTTAAAAATTCTGAATTTTCTTTGAATGGAGTATATGTAGCTCCTTTTGGTGGTTTATCATATTACAGAATGAATGAGACTTATTACGATTGGTATTATGAATATGATGAATTTGGAAATTTAATAGATTGGAGGGAAGAAATTAAATTAGACGCTAGTTCTAAACGTATTCAGGCTGGTATAATTATGGGGACTCAATATGTTTTTTCTAATGTAATTTTACTTGACTTTTTTGTAGGAGGTGGAATTCAATATTCTAAGGAAGCAGGAAATAGAAATCCAATAAATCATGGGGGTTCTGGATTAAGATTTTATACTGGAGTAATACCAAAAATAGGTTTTAATGTAGGTGTAAAATTATAATAATAAATATTGATGTTTCGAAAATATATTATAATACTTTGTTTTTTATCACCGAACATTATATTCTCTCAATTACAAAATTCATCATATAATTCTCTAAATCTACATTCTTCATCCAGGGTCCTATCTATGGGTGGAGATATAAATTCAATAGTTGATGATGATATTAGTTTGGCTCTTTTTGTTCCCTCTTTACTCAATGAGGAAATGGACAAGCAAATAGCGTTTAATTTTGTTGATTATGTGTCAGATATAAATTTTATTTCTTTTCATTTTGTAAAGAAATTAAATAATAACCTGATGTTTTTTTCGGGAATTGACGCGATAAACTATGGTAAATTTGATGGAAGAGATGAGATTGGAAATACAATTTCGATATTTGGAGCCTCACAGCAGATCGCTACTATAGGTATATCAAAATATCTTGGAAATAAATTTACTTTAGGTTCTAATTTTAGATTGCTTAACTCTAATTTAGAGAGTTATCATTCTTTAGCATTATCTTCAAATATTTCGACTACATATCACAATAAAGATGCAAACTTTACTTCTACATTAATAGTTAAGAATTTGGGAAGGCCAATTAAGAATTATACCTTAGAAAAAGAAGATTTACCCTTTGAAATACAGATAGGATTGTCAAAATCTTTAAAACATCTTCCATTTAGATATTCATTTGTATTCCATCATTTGAATGTTTATGATCTGTCCAACGATTATAATCCAAGAACAATTTATGAACCGGCTACTAATGAATTGATAGTTAAGGAAGAAACAGTTACTAAGAAATTGCTTAGGCATGTTATTTTAGGAGGTGAATTAAATCCGTTTAGGAAAAATTTATTCTTAAGAGCTGGTTTTAATTTTCAAAGAAGAGAAGATTTAAAATTAGATTCTTCTTTTAATATGAGTGGATTTTCATGGGGATTAGGATTTTCAATTAAAAAGGTGAAAATTAATTATTCAAGATCATCATTTCATTCTTCAGCTATGCTGAATAGTTTTTCAATTCTTACTAATTTTTCTAAATTTGGTCTTTAATGAATGCGAAAATAAATATAGCAATTGATGGACATTCTTCTTGTGGAAAAAGTACAATTGCTAAAGCAATCTCAAAAAGATATCAGATGAGATATATCGATACTGGAGCTATGTATAGAGCTATTTGCTTGTATTGTTTGCAAAATAATTTAATTTCAAAAAATAAAATTGATGAAACATTATTAGAAGTTCATTTGCCAGATATTTATGTGGAATTTAAATATAACGCAGACAAGAAAATATCTGAAACTTATTTAAATGATTATAATGTAGAGGGTCTTATAAGAACATTAGAGATATCTCAATCTGTGAGTTTAGTAGCTAAAATTCCAATTGTAAGAGAAAAATTAGTTCTTTTGCAACAGAAAATAGGAAAAAATAAAAATGTTGTAATGGATGGTCGAGATATTGGTACAAAAGTTTTTCCGCACGCAGAACTGAAGTTTTTTGTTACTGCAAGTCCTGAAGTAAGAGCTAACAGAAGATGGGAAGAGTTAAGGAAAAGTGGAGAAAAGGTTAGTTATGAAGAGGTTTTAAGTAATCTTAAAATGAGAGATAATAATGATATAAACAGAAAGATGAATCCATTGAGAATGTCGAAGGATGCTATCAAAATTGATAATTCTAATATTTCTTTGCAAGATCAAAATGATTTTATTTTTTCACATATAGATAAAATTTTAAAAATATGAATATAGAAATAGATAAATACTCAGGTTTTTGTTTTGGTGTAGTATACGCGATAGAAATGGCGGAAGAAGAACTTAAGAAGAGTAATAGTTTATATTGTTTAGGCGATATTGTTCATAATAATAAAGAAGTCGAAAGGTTAAATGATTTAGGCTTAAAAATTATAAATCATGAAGATCTTAAAAATTATAAAGATTGTAAGGTTTTGATAAGAGCTCATGGAGAGCCTCCGGAAACTTATAAAATAGCGATGGAAAATAATATTCAGTTGTTAGATGCTTCTTGTCCCGTGGTATTAAAGTTGCAAAACCAGATAAAAGAGGGGTATAAAACTGTTTCCGATATTGATGGGCAAATAGTAGTTTATGGAAAGAAGGGGCATGCTGAAATTATAGGGTTATTAGGTCAAATTGGGGGAGATGCATTTTTAGTTTCTAGTATTGAGGATTTAGATCAGTTAAATTTTTCAAAACCAATATTTATGTATTCTCAGACAACTAAGAGTCCAAAAGCATATTCTGAAATTAAAGATGAGATTGAGAGAAGAAGAAAAGAACATGGAATAGATGATCCTCTACAATTTGTTGTAAATGATACTTTGTGTAGACAAGTTTCAGGAAGAGAGCCTCAATTAAAGAAATTTTCTGAAAAACATGATGTTATCATTTTTGTTAGTGGTAAAAAGAGCTCTAATGGAAAAATGTTATATGAATCTTGTAAAAATGAAAATCCTAACTCTTATTTTATTTCAGATATAGACGAGATAAAAAAGGAATGGTTTTATTCAGCTCAATCTGTAGGAATTTGTGGAGCAACTTCTACTCCATTATGGTTAATGGAAAATGTGTCTGCATTTATTTCTGAATTAAATTGAATAATAAAGACATCTAATTCTCTTATTATTGTATATTTGCAAACCTTTAAGTTTTGTTTATATAAGGTGACGAAAGGATAAAAAAACATAAATTAATCTCTCTCGAAATACCAAACATTAACCTTATATGGTTTCGAGATACAATAAAAATGACGAAATGTCAGAAAAAGAAGTAAAAAAAGAAACAAAGAATACAGCTAAAAAAACTGTAAAAAAAGCTGCAAAAACTACTAAGAAAGCGGCCACTAAATCTACTAAAAAAGTTGAAAAAGTAAAGAAAGAGGTTATTGAAGTGACTAATGAAGTTACTGAAGAGACTTTTGTAGAAGAAGTAATATTAGAAAAAAAATCAAAATCTAAAAAATCAGAAATTCTTACTAAAGTTGATGACTTTGACTGGTCAACCATTTCAGATTTAAACTCTTCTAAAGAGTTAAATAAAGATGAGGAATCCATGTATTTTTCTACAATGCCTGCTATTGAAGAAAAGCAAGTGCTTGACGGAAAAGTTGTAAGTATTTCTGATAGAGAAGTAATTGTAGATATCAACTTTAAATCTGATGGAGTAATATCAAGTTCAGAGTTTAAATATAATGAAGACTTAAAAGTTGGTGATGAGGTTGAGATATTAGTTGAAAAACAAGAGGATAAGAATGGTCAACTTGTTTTATCTCATAGAAGAGCTAGAGTGTTAAGAGCCTGGGAAAAAGTTAATGTTGCTCTTGAAACAGGAGAAGTCGTTCAAGGAAAGATTAAAAGTAGAACTAAAGGAGGAATGATAGCTGAAGTTTTTGGAATTGAAGCTTTCTTGCCAGGTTCTCAAATTGATGTAAAGCCAATTAGAGATTATGACGAATATGTTGGAAAAGACATGGAGTTTAAAGTGGTAAAAGTAAATGATGTTTACAGAAATATTGTTGTTTCTCATAAAGCATTAATTGAAGCTGATTTAGAAGGTCAGAAGGAAGAAATCATGTCTAAATTAGAAAAAGGACAAGTTATTGAGGGGATAGTGAAAAATATTACCTCATATGGAGTCTTTGTCGATTTAGGTGGTGTAGATGGATTAATACATATTACAGATCTTTCTTGGGGAAGAGTTTCTCACCCCGAAGAAATAGTTAAGTTAGACGAAACAATTAATGTTGTTATTTTAGAGTTTGATCAAGAGAAGAAGAGAATTCAATTAGGATTAAAACAGTTAGGTGAACACCCTTGGGATTCATTAGATGAAAACATTAAAGAAGGAGATACAGTAAAAGGAAAAGTTGTAGTAGTAGCTGATTATGGTGTTTTTGTAGAGTTACAAACTGGAGTAGAAGCACTAGTTCATGTATCAGAGATGTCTTGGTCTACTCATCTAAAGAGTGCTGGAGATTTTTATAAAGTAGGTGATGAGATTGAAGCTAAAATATTATCCTTAGATAGAGATGAAAGAAAAATGTCATTAGGGGTTAAACAACTTTCTGATGATCCTTGGTCTAATATAGATAAAAAGTACTCTGTTAATTCAAGGCACTCAGTTAAGGTTAGAAACTTTACAAATTTTGGTGTGTTTGTTGAATTAGAAGAAGGTGTTGATGGATTAGTTCATATTTCAGATCTATCTTGGACTAAAAAGATTAAACATCCTGCGGAATTTACCAAAGTAGGAGAGTCAATGGAAGTTGTTGTTCTTGAGGTAGATACAGAAAATAGAAGAATAAGTTTAGGACACAAACAAACTGAAGTAGACCCTTGGGATAGCTACGAGGCAACTTATGTTATAGGAACTGATTTTGAAGGCACTGTAAAAGAAGTGTTTGGAAAAGGTGCTATAATTAGTTTGTCAGAAGAAGTTGAAGCTTTTTCTCCTTTAAGACATATAGAAAAAGAAGATGGTAGTAAGCTAATCGTAGGAGATACTTCAATGTTCAGAGTTCTAGAATTTTCTAAAGGAAATAGAAGAATTTTAGTTTCTCATACATCCACTTTTAGAGATGAGGAAATTAAAAATAAAAAGCAAGAAAAAGCAGCTACTGAGAGGGCAGTGAAAAAAATTCAACAAACTCAACAAAAATCTACCTTAGGTGATTTAGACCAGTTGTCGAATTTAAAGAAAGACCTCGAAGTTAAAGATGATTAATTTAAAAATAGTCCTAATTTTTATTAGGACTTTTTTTTTTACTATTTTTACAGGTACAAATGAAACTGGAAAAACAAATAGTCAGTAGTAAACAATTTGGTCTAATGATTGAAAGATTAGCCCATCAACTGATTGAGAATCACTCAGATTTTTCTGATACTATTTTAGTTGGCCTTCAACCAAGAGGAGTAGAATTTACTAATAGAATTTTAGATAAATTAATGCAAATATCTAAAAATAAAAATATCAAATCTGGTAGTTTGGATATTACATTTTTTAGAGATGACTTTGGCAGAAGGGAGTCTCCTATTGAGGCTCAGGAATTGGATATGAACGTATCAATAGAGGGAAAAAATGTAGTGTTGATTGATGATGTGTTATTTACTGGAAGATCTATCAGATCTGCTTTGGATGCCTTAATGAGTTTTGGTCGCCCAAGTCAAGTTGAATTAATGGTGTTAATAGATAGAAGGCTTAAAAGACATCTTCCAATACAGCCAAATTATGTGGGTAAAACAGTAGATTCTATCCTTTCAGAAAAAGTAATAGTTAGATGGAATTCTAAAAATACAGAAGATGAAATTATATTATTAAAATCAGAGAATGAGTAAACTATCAGTAGAGCACTTGTTAAGTATTAAAAATCTTACAAAGAAAGACATTGAATTGATTTTTAGGACTGCAGATAATTTTAAAAGAATTATAAATCAACCTATCAAAAAAGTTCCTACTTTAAGAGATATTACAATTGCAAATTTATTCTTTGAAAATTCAACGAGAACTAGATTGTCTTTTGAGCTTGCCGAAAAAAGATTGTCAGCAGACGTGATAAATTTCTCTTCAGCATCTTCATCAGTGAAAAAAGGTGAAACTCTTATTGATACTGTAAATAATATACTTTCTATGAAAGTTGATATGGTTGTGATGAGACACCCAAATCCTGGAGCTGCAGAATTTCTATCAAGAAATGTAGATGCTCTAATTATAAATGCAGGTGATGGTGCTCACGAACATCCAACGCAAGCATTGTTAGATTCTTTTTCTATCAGAGAAAAGTTAGGAAAGGTAAAAGGTAAGAAGGTTGTAATTATTGGAGATATCCTTCATTCAAGAGTAGCGTTGTCTAATTTTCATTGTTTGCAAAAGTTAGGTGCTGAAGTTAGAGTGTGTGGCCCTTCAACCTTGATGCCTAAATACTTAGATTCATTAGGTGTAAAGCATTTTACAGATATAAAAGAAGCTATGTCTTGGTGTGATGTTGCAAATATATTAAGAATACAATTGGAAAGACAAGATGTCAATTACTTCCCTTCATTACGAGAATACGCAATGGTTTATGGTACAAATAAAGAATTGTTAGATTCTCTAGAAAAAGAGATTGTAGTGATGCATCCAGGGCCAATTAACAGAGGTGTTGAATTAAGTTCTGATGTTGCTGACTCTGACCATTCTATAATTTTAGATCAAGTGGAAAATGGGGTCGCGATTAGGATGGCCGTAATATATTTATTAGCTTCTAAATTAAAAAAATAAGAATGAGTACAGAATTAGTAAATGGAAATACTTTAGTTTTTAAGGTTTCAGAGAAAGGAGAAATAGAAGATTTAAATGTAGAAGGTGAGGTTGTTAACTTTGTTGCAGATATGTTAGATGTAAATTCTGAAGTAATACATTTAATTAAAAATAATTTGATTAAATTTGGCGAATCCATTTACAAAAGAAAAGGTTCTTTTGTGGTTGTTTCAAAAGTGTCTTTTGATGATGATCTTAATATAGTTCCAACAATACAAGAAGCCTTTGATTTTATTGAAATGGAAGAAATTGAAAGACAATTAGAATTATAAACTAAATAATAAATTATGAAGAAAATTTTACTTACTTTTACGTTAATTTTAGGATATGTATATTCATATTCTCAATGTACTCCAGACCCTATTTATCAAGACTCTACATATAATATTTGGCCTGATACAATTATAAATCTTCCGGTAGTTTCTCAAGGTGTTTCGTATCAATCGATTTTAAATATTAAAACTCCAACAACTTTAATTGAAGCAGCTGGTGGTGATTCTTCATTTACTCAGCTTGATACAACTATATTTGGTACTTCTTATAGTTTCCAATTAGCTGATTGGCCTGTTGATAGTATGAGTCTAGTATCAATAGATGGTTTGCCTAATGGATTAACACTAAGTTGTGCTTATTCAAATTGTGTTCTCCCAGGAAGTGTATTAACTTGTGCGTCTGTCGATGGAGTTACCACAGATCCTGAAGGTGTTTACCCGGTTACTATTTGGGTTGATGTTTATACACATGGAACGTTGGATTTAGGACTTATACAATATCCTCTATCTACTTCTTTGTATGAGGCGACGGGCTCTTACGAAAGTGTAAATGGATATAAAATAGTAATCAATTCAGCTAATTCATTAGAAATAATTAATTCAAATGAGTTGGCATTGTTACAGAATATTCCTAATCCAACAAATGGTATAACAACTATAAAATTTAATAATCCAATTTCAGATGAAATTACTTTGTTGATTACAGATATGTTTGGAAAAGTTGTTTTTTCTGAAGATATTTCATCTGTTGTAGGGATGAATGAGTTGAATTTAAATTTAAATTTAAGTTCGGGAGTTTATAATTATTCTATACAGAATGATGAAGAGATCTTGTCTAAAAGGATGATTATATCTGAGTAAATGTCGTATGAATTAACAATTTTAGGAAGTAGTTCTGCTATTCCTTCTCTTGAAAAGAATCCAACCGCTCAATTGCTGAATGCAAACGAGCGGTTTTTTTTGATTGATTGTGCGGAAGGGACTCAGATTCAGTTAAGAAAGTATAAATTTAAGTTCCATAAAATAAATAGGATATTTATTTCTCACTTACATGGAGATCATTATTTTGGTTTAATTGGTCTATTAAGTAGTATGCATCTTCTTGGTAGAGAGAAAGAATTACATATTTATGCCCATGCAAAACTTAAACAGATAATAGATGTTCAACTAGAAGCTTCTAATACAGAATTGTGTTATCCATTATTCTTTCATGTAATCAATCCTGAAACTGATGAAGTGTTATTTGAAGATAAAAAGATTAAGATTTCTACATTTCCTTTAAATCACGGAATAGATTGTAATGGATTTCTATTTGAAGAAAAAAAATCACCAAGAAAAATTATTTCAGAGAAAATTCAAGAATATAATATTCCAATTGAAAATTTAAAATCCATCAAAAATGGAGAGCATTTTATTACAGAAGATGGTGATGTTATTTTAAATAATGAATTGACAATTGAAAATAATAAAGCTTCTTCTTATGCTTATTGCTCAGATACTAAATATTGTGAATCTATAATTGAAAAAATAAAAGGAGTTAGTCTATTGTATCATGAGGCAACTTTTATGAATGATAGAAAAAATAGAGCTGAAGAAACAAATCACTCTACTACAATAGATGCTGCTACAATTGCCAAACTTGCACAAGTAAAACATCTGTTAATAGGACATTTTTCACAAAGATATAGAGATGAAAGTTTATTGTTAGAAGAATCAAAGAGAGTTTTTAAGAATACTTTGATCGCAAAACAAGGTCGAACAATTAACTTTTCTGATATGTAGGACTTACAATTTATATTTATTTAGGTATATTTGCACTTATTCAAAAAAATAATTGAACATAAATGAAAAGAGTTTTCCTTATATTTCTCCTATTTTCTACTTTTATTCAGGTGAATTCTCAAACTATACTAAATGCTAATATTCAAGGAATTGACTGTAACAATTCTTCTGGTTTTATATCCATTTCAACTGATATAATTCCAACTTTTATTTCTTGGTATCATTTTGATGATTCTGGAGATTCTACTCAAGTTAATTTTTATTCGGATTCTTTGTCTACTAATGAATGTGGAAAATATAGGGTTCAGATATACGGACCTACGGGAAATATTACTGATTCAAAAGTATATTTTATTCCATGTCCCTTAGGAGTGAATCCAAATAATCATAATAACATACAATGTTTTGGAGATTCTTCAGGTACTGTTGGGAGAGTGGCTTTTGGAGGTGTAACTCCATATGTGTATGAATGGTTTAAAGATGGTGTTTCTTTTCAATCATCAAATGATACTTTACTTACGAATTTAGTAGCGGGTCAATATATTGTTAAAATAACAGATAGTATTGGGTGTGTATTTGAAGATACCGCTAATGTATTTCAGCCGAATTTACTTAGAGTAGATTCTCTGGTGCTAAATTCTGTACATTGTAAGGGAACAAACACAGGTTCGATATTATTAAATGTAAAAGATGGAAAAAGGTTTAACTCTGGAAATTATTATGATTTTTATTTAATTAATACAAATAATGATACTATAAGATTTATAGATAGAATTTCTCAATCTTCAAATGTTATTTCAGATACAACTCCTTATTATGTAAAATTTGACAGTTTAGGTGTTGGTAACTACACTATTAATGTTGTAGATTCTTTTGGATGTACAATGGACTCATTAGTTTCTGTAACGGAACCAGATGATTATGATTTACATGTTTCTATAAATCCTACTATAATCTGCGAGCAAGATAGTACATGGTTAAAATTAGATAGTATTTCAGGGGGACATTCTAATTTAGAGTTCAATTGGATTGATTTTCTTCCAGGAGATTCTATTTATGTTAAATCAGGAGTATACTCGGTTATTGTTTTAGATTTAGATTATAATTGTAAGGACACATTAGATTATACATTAAATGCTCCAAATACTATATACTGTGATGTAACCTCTATAGTTGCTCCATGTTTTGGTACCAATACAGGAAAATTAATTGTTGATTCTATATATGGAGGTGTATCTCCTTATTCTACTCAATGGGGAGGCGTAAATACGGACTCTTTATTCGCAGGAACGTATACTTTATTTATTACGGATTCTTTGGGATGTGTTTATATTGAAGATTATGTAGTAGAAGAGAATCCAGATGTCGAGTTAAACGAAATAGTTTATCCACCATTATGTAATGGAGATGCTAACGCAAGTATCTCTATTAATGTTTCAGGAGGTACGGGTTCGTTAAATTATTTTTGGATTAATGCTTCTGGAAATCCTGATTCAGTATATTCTCTTTCAGAGGGTACTTATTATGTAGAGACTTCTGATAGTTTATCTTGTGTTTTTACAGACAGTGTCATAATAAACGAACCCGATGTATTAAATGTAAGTTTTGGTGGATTTACAAACCCATTAATATGTAACGGAAGTCAAACAATTATAAATTCAATAATTTCGGGAGGTACTGCTCCTTATAGTATTTTATGGTCTAACTCTGAAGTCACAAACAATGTGGTAGTAGGTGCGGGTACTTATAATGTAGAAATAACAGACGTAAATGCTTGTTTATCTACTAATAGTATTACTATAATTGAACCTGAAGAATTATTTGTGATTGGCAGTTTTGTACCTGCTACTTGTAATCAGGGAGCGTCTGCTTCCGTAACACATTACGGAGGTACTAGTCCAGTATCATTTATATGGAGTAATGGAGAAACTACCCCTTCAGCATCCGGATTTGCTGGAGGAGATCATTGGGTACTTGTAACAGATTCATGTGGAGATACGACAATGTATGAATTTACTGTTGTTGATTATATATTAGAAACTAGTGTTTATCATACAAATAATCCTGAAAATTATGCCGAAGTTGAAGTAGTTAATTCAACAGTTGGACCTCCATTTGCATATCAGTGGTATGATGAGAATATGAATCAGATAGCTGGAGAAACAAATCCGATAATAGAAGATTTGTGTGAAGCATGGTATTTTGTTACTACAACTGATGCAAATAATTGTGAGGTTTTAGATAGTGTTTATGCAGAACTCTATTTTCCATTAGGAGGTATTGTAGATATATCTACGACAACTGTATATGAAGATAGTGATTTGTGGGGTGCTGGTCCATATACTTATTTATGGGATAATGGTGATGTGACTGCACATGGAAATATTTGCCCTGGATTTCATAGAGTCTGGGTTACAGATGTAAATGGATGTGAAGTAGTAGAAGATGTGATAGTTGAAGATTTTATATTAACATTAGATCCATCAGATTTTATTGTTGAGTGTGAAATAACTAATTTAGATGTAGAATTGAGAGTAGATGTTACCGGTGGTACTGGAGATTATTCTTATTTATGGAGTTCTGGACAAACTGAAAACCCCATAAATTTAAATCTAAATCCTGGAATTTATTCTGTTCAAATTATAGATGAAAATATGTGTATTATTGACACAGCATTTAGGATTGCTGCCTTTACAGAGGATTGTGTTCCTAATGTGTTTACTCCAAATGGAGATGAAGTAAATGATCTGTGGATGTTAGAGGACGCTTTCTTTTATTCCGATTCAGAAGTAAGAGTTTATAATAGATATGGAAAATTAGTATTTAAGTCTACAGGTTATGACTCCCCTTGGGATGGTAAGAATGAAGCAGGAAATGATGTTGAAGATGGATCTTATTTTTATGTAATTGATTTGGGAGATGAATATGACAAAATAAAAGGTACAGTTTCTATTATCCGATAAATTCTATAATTCTATTGATATTTTCGGGTAAAAAATAAGTTGTTGATTTATCTTTCTTAAACCATGTAATTTGTCGCTTTGCGAACCTTCTAGTATTTTGTTTTATTTTTTCAATAGCCTCTGTAAGTGATGTAACGCCATCAAAATAATCGAATAACTCTTTGTATCCTACTGTTTGTAAGGAGTTTTTGTGTCTATAAACTTGAAGTGATTCCACTTCTTTAACTAATCCTTTTGATATCATTTCCTCTACTCTATTATTAATTCTTTCATATAATATATCTCTTTGTATTTGAAGTCCTACTTTTACAATGTTAAAATTTCTTTTTTTAGGAATTTTTGTTTTGAAACTTGAAAATGTTACAAACGTCACGATTTCCAACCGATGCGTTACGGCGTTCAAAATTTGGGCGCGCATCGCGCAGATCATGGCGAAGCGGGCCTCGCGAGGCATGCATGCACATGCAAGAAAGGGGAAGCTCCGGGGACGGGGTACGTCGCGTGGAATCCCCTGTGGCCTACCCCTGGCCATCGGCCCCTTAGCGACTGAAGTCAAACAAAACAGCACCGGCCACGGCCCACGCGGCACGCGCACGCCTCGCGCTGGCCACGGCTGTGTCCGACACCTTGGCGGAGATGGAAGCTGCGGAGATGAACGGCGCGCAGCCGGAGTCGATGCAGACGGCGTGGTAATTCGCGAGTGAGTACGTGGCGAAAGCCCCGGGCCATTTATTGATGTCGTAGAAGACGTACGCGTACGAGCTGTCGGAATCGAAGTTGCATCCCGAGGCGGTGCTGTGCAAGCCACCGTAGCCCATGCCACCGTGGCCGCCAGACCACGAGTACAGGTTGCTCGTCACGCCCATGATGGCAGCCCCATCACCACTCCCGATCCAGCTTCGGAAGGCTCTGCACTCGTCGTACGTCAGTGCTCGGTTCGCGCCTTCGCACGTTGCATGATAGGCCGTCTGGTCCAAGACCTTGTAGATCATTTCGCACGGCGGCGGCGGCGAGGGCGG
>CAJXFN010000009.1 GCA_913052655.1 uncultured Flavobacteriales bacterium
TTCTCTCCGCTCTTTTGTTTTTTTCTACTATACCTTCAAAGGTTGTAGCTAATGTATTTTCTCTTTCTGAATAACTAAATACATGTAAATAGGAGATAGGTAAATTTTTAATAAAGTCTAAAGTAGTCTTAAACAACTCATCTGTTTCACCTGGAAAACCAACAATTACATCTGCTCCAATACACACTTCAGGAATTGCTTTTAC
The DNA here is from genome assembly GCA_913052655.1 of uncultured Flavobacteriales bacterium. GTDB lineage: Bacteria > Bacteroidota > Bacteroidia > Flavobacteriales > BACL11. The sequence continues at coordinate 206 of CAJXFN010000009.1, forward strand.
AATTTTCTCTAATTTTTCTTTATATAAATCAGTTCTGTACCTTCTTTTCATTTTTCCTAATATCTTATCACTTCCTGACTGTAACGGAATATGAAAATGTGGCATGAACTTTTTAGAATTTTTTACTGTTTCAATAATTTCATCTGTTATTAGATTAGGTTCAATAGATGATATTCTATATCTTTCGATATCCTCAATTTTTTCTAGTTCTTTAATAAGATCTGAGAACCTTTTCTTATCATCTCTAAACTCCCCAATATTTACTCCAGTTATTACTATCTCTTTAATTCCATTTTTAGCAATTTCTAAAGCATTTTTCAGAATATTTTCAATGGTATCACATCTACTTTTACCTCTAGCTAATGGTATAGTACAATAGGTGCAGGGATAATCACATCCATCTTGAATTTTTAGAAATGATCTTGTTCTTTCCTCCAAAGAGTAAGAGGAGGTGTAGTTTAAATTATTGATTTCACAACCGTGAATTTCTCCTATTTTTTTATTATCTAAATTTTGTAATAATTTAGGAAGATTAAACTTGTCATTAGCGCCCAACACCATATCTACTCCTTCCATTTCAGAAATTGATTTGGGTTTTAGTTGTGCAAAACAGCCTGTAATTACAACAAAACTATTAGGCGAAATCTTTTTTGCTTGTCTAATCAATCTTCTACATTCTTTATTCGCGTTTTCTGTAACTGAACAGCTGTTAATTATATACATGTCAGCTCCATTATTAAATTCAGTTTTTGTAAATCCAATTTTATTAAGTTGTCTAGAAATAGTTGAACTCTCTGAAAAATTTAATTTACAACCTAAAGTATAGAAGGCTACTGTTTTTCCTTTAAACATATTGCAAAAGTATTAAAAGAAAAGTTTAATTATAATTTGAAACCTATTTTATTTTCATATCGTTTTTAAAAATAAGTTTATTAACTTTTTTATATCAAAACCACTTAATTATGATTGAAAAATTATTTAACTCAATATTTAAAAAAATATTTAGAATTAGATTGAGATCATTTTGCTATTTCCTAGGTCTCATTATCATGTTAAACAGTAATAATGTCTTCTCACAACTTGTATCTGACTTTACGACTATAACTTCAAATACTGGATGTGGTTCCCTTGTAGTTGAGTTTGAAGACTTGTCTACCGGCAACCCAAATACATGGTTATGGGATTTTGGAAATGGTATTACTTCTAGTTTACAGAATCCGGTTGTTGTTTATTCTACTCCAGGATTTTATACTGTTAAATTAACAGTTTCCGATGCAACAAATCAGGATATATATACGCAAGTGGATTATGTAAAAGTGTATACTAAACCTACGCCAAGTATTACATTAGACGAAAGTGTTTTTTGTGTTCCTCAAGAAGTAAGTTTTACAGACCTTTCTTTTGGTGTTAATAATCTGGTTATTTGGCAGTGGGATTTTGGAGACGGTGGAAGTAGTACAAATCAAAATCCTATTTATGAATATCAAAATAGCGGGATATTTTCTGTTTCTTTATTTATTAAAGATGATAAAGGTTGTGAGAATATAATTGTTTTTAATGATTTAATTGAAGCAAAGGAGACTCCTCAAGCTAACTTTAGTTCAGACATATTAATTACATGTGATTCAGTTAAAGAAGTTAAATTTTTCAATAATTCTTCAAATGCTACAGATTTTAACTGGCATTTTGGAGATGGTAATACATCTAATTTAATTTCTCCTCAAAATAATTATTCGACCGGAGTTTACTCTGTATCACTAATTTCTAGTAACGGTGTATGCTCTGATACAATGATTCAAAGTAATATGATTGAAGTAGGAGCAAATGTTGTCTCAGATTTTGTTGTAAGCAATTCTTCTACATGTCAATTTACTGATATACAATTCTCAGATATTTCAAATTATAATCCCGATACTTGGTTTTGGGATTTTGGAGATGGAAATACTTCTATTCTTCAAAATCCTATTCATTTTTTCCAAGATTCAGGCACATATGATGTAAACCTAACTGTATCTAAAAATGGAGAATGTACTCAAAACATTCAAAAAATAAATTATATTTCAGTTTTTGAAGACCCTGAGATTATTTTTTCTTCAAATGATACCTACAGTTGTAATCTACCTTTCAATGTAGATTTTTCAGATAATACCCTAAATGCAGTTTCATGGCAGTGGTTTTTTGGTAATGGTGATTCTTCAACTCTGAGAAATCCTAGTATTGATTTTACTTCAATCGACGAGTTCGATATATCTTTAACTGTTACTGATAATAATGGTTGTGTTTCATCAATTACAGAAAATGATTATATTATAACAGACAGAATCTATCCATTATTTTCTGTCTCGGATTCTATTGTTTGTGAATCAGAAGTAGTTTCTTTTTATGACTTGTCAGTATCATCGTATCCTATCATATCTTATCAGTGGGAATTTGGGGATGGAAATAATTCTATTTTATCAAATCCTCATCATCAGTTTATAGGAATTAATTTATTTGATATTTCTTTAACAATTGAAAACAATAAGGGATGTGTTGAGGAATTGTTAATACAGGATTATATTAAGACTGTTGGTCCTGTACAAGCAGATTTTATTTCTGATAAAATCATAAGTTGTGCGGGGGAAAATATATTTTTTACGGATTTGAGTATCTCTGCAACATCTATAAATTCTTGGGAGTGGGAATTTGGAGATGGCAATAACACTTTTGTTCAAAATCCAATTCATCAATATAACAACATTGGAACATACACTGTCAAATTAGTTGTTGGTGAAGGAAATTGTAGAGATACAATAATAAAGGATAACTTGATAGAAATTATTGAACCCACTTCTTATTTTGTTTCAAGAAATAATTGTGATAATCCTTTAGAATTACAGTTTGAAAATTATTCTATAGGAGCAGATGAGATAGAATGGGATTTTGGAGATGGAAATGTGTCTACAGATCTTAATCCTATACATATTTACTCAGATACGGGAGCATATAATGTAAGACTAAGAGTTACAAACAACTCTACCTTGTGTACACATGAGTTCACAGAAAGAGTTATCGTAAATATTCCAATTGCAGATTTTTCTTATTTAATAAATGCTAATAATTCTTTCGAAGATTCAATAGTATGTCTACCTAAAAAGAGGTCTCATATAGAAGTTTTATCTTCAAATGTTAGAAATTATAGAGTTGATTGGGGAGATGGATATTTGGGGTTGAATAGAAAAGATCATTTGTACTCTCAAACAGGTGTTTATGATGTAACACTTATGATTACAGATGTAAATGGATGTAAGGATACTCTTACTAAAAATGATATGTTTAGAGTTACAAATGTTGAAAGTGATTTTATAATTTCAAATGTAGGAGGGTGTGATTCATTAATTGTTGATTTTGTAGATTTATCTTCTGTTAATTCAGATGTTTACTGGGATTTTGGTGATGGAAATAACTCAATTATAAATAATCCTCAACATACTTATACAAATGAAGGTTTTTATGATGTTACATTGTATTCAGTATCAATTGAGGGTTGTAAAGATACTCTTACTAGGAAAGAATATATTAAGTTTGTTTATCCTGTTGTAGACTTTGAGATAAATGATTCAGAAATTTGTATTGGAGAAAATGTTTTATTTACTGATATTTCTGAGGGAATTGGATTGGATTATAGCTGGGATTTTGGGAATGGTATAACTTCTCAATCTATAAATCCAATAATCAACTATAACACTGTTGGTTTGTTTCCTGTTACTTTGACTATTACTGATACATATGGTTGTAGTTCAGTTAAAAATTCTGATACAATTTATGTTCAAGAAGTATTTGCAGATTTTACTCCAGATATTGCTATATCAAATTGCCCTCCACTAATTACAACCTTTACAAATAATTCAACAGGAAATATCGTTGATTATATCTGGAATTTTGGTGATAGTACAATTTCAAATCAAATAAATCCTTCACATTTATTTTTAAATTCAGGATCATATGATGTTAGTTTAATCGTTATTGATAATTTTACATGTGTTGACACAGTTAAATATTCTGATCTTATTTCTATATATGGACCATCTGGAAGTTTTACTTTTACTACAAATAAAATATGTGATTATGACTCAGTAGAATTTATAGCTGATGTTAAAAATACAGATACTTATTTATGGGATTTTGGAGACGGAATATACTCAAACGATAGTAATCCAACTCACAGTTACACTAGTGGAGATATATTTCACCCCACTCTTATTATTGAGAATAATTCATCTTGTCAATTTATTATATCCTCTATAGACTCAATTGAGGTAATTGATTTAAATATTGATGCTGGATTAGATAAAAACTTATGTTTAGGGGATAGTGTTTTATTAGAATCAACAGGAACTTCTACTTATTATAATTGGGATTCTTCATCTTTTATTCTTAGTCCTTCGAATGCAAATACACTTGTATTTCCAACTTATTCTACAATGTATTATCTGAATAGTTCAGATGGAATGTGTTTTGATAGAGATTCAGTATTTGTATTTGTTGATTCAAATGTTCCGCAGCCTAATTTTTATACTCTTAAAAATTGTTTTAAAGATAGTATGGAATTTTATGGTAACTCTGGAATAAATGCATCTTCTTATTCATGGGAATGGACGATATTAGGTGAAAACTTATATTCTAAGAATGATTATTTTCAATTTGATACAATTGGAGTATATGATGTTAATTTACTTGTAACAAATTTAGATAATAATTGTGATGCAAATATTAGTCAAGTTGTAGAGGTTCTTCCACTTCCCGAAGTTAATTTTAGAACTAATGAGGTTTGTTTTGGTGAAAAAACAAATTTTATAAATCTCTCTGGAGATAATGTTACGTCTGTTTTATGGAGTTTTGGAGATGGATATCAATCTTCATTTAATTTAAATCCATCTTTTTTATTTTCATCGCCAGGTATATTTAACTCAACATTGGTAGTGAATTCTGATTTAGGTTGTTTAAATACAATAACAAAAGAAGTGGTAGTTCATGAAAATCCTAAAGTATTTTTAGAAATTCTAGAAACCTGTGAAGGTTCTGAAACTACGTTCATTTCCTCAATATTTTTAAATGATGGTTTTATAACAAATTGGAATTGGGATTTTGGAGATAAGAGCATATCCTCAGATCTTGAGAATCCTACACATATCTATGATGAATGGGGAGAATTTAATGTTGAATTAACAGTTCAATCAAACTATGGATGTGTTGATTCAGAATTCTCTTCAGCTATTATTCATCCAAATCCTATAGTTTTATTTGATATAGAACAGGTCTGTATAGGGGATGAAACAAAATTCACATCTCTTTCATTAATTGAACAAGGTGAACTGTTTTCTTATGAATGGAATTTTGGAGATGGAAATAATTCATTTTATCCAAATTCTTCTAATGTGTTTGCTAGTTCTGGATTTTATCCAGTAATTTTGACAGTTACATCAAATCAGGGATGTGCCTCTAATCTACAGAAAGACGTTCAGATTTTCTCTCTACCTAAAATAGATTTCTTGGTTGATACAGAAATTTGTGAATCAGAAGAGATTCAATTTGTAGATAATACTTTAACAGATGATGAAATAGTAGAAATGAAATGGAATTTTGGTGATAGAAATACGTCTATTTTAAAAGATCCTTTTCATGTGTATGAAAATTCAGGAATTTATGATATTTCTTTGTTAGTAGTGACTGAAAATGGATGTTCGGATGAATTAATACGAAATAACTTTATTAGTGTATTTGAAAACCCTGTAGCATCTTTTGATATGTCTGATAGGAGAGTTAGTATGTTGAAACCCGAAATAATTTTTACAAACAAATCAGATTCAAGTTTATATTTTGAGTGGGATTTTGATAATGGAATAGTAGATTTTGAATCTGTACAGAAATCGATTACTTTTGAAGAGTCAGGAATTTATGATGTATTATTGTATGTTGAGAATGATAATAGATGTTATGATGAAGTTGTACATCAAGTTATTGTAGATGATATTTTTTCTGTATTTGTTCCCACAGCATTTACTCCAAATAATGATGGTTTGAATGATGATTTTATTCCTTTGACTAGTGGAGTTTATGGTTTTGAGATGAAGATATTTAACAGATGGGGAGAACTTGTTTTCTTATCGAATGATAAAAATATTGGATGGAACGGGAGTTCTATTAATTCAGATAGGGGTCTTGAACCTGGAACATATATGTACAACATTTCTGTAACAGATATAAATGAAAAACCATGGGTTTACAATGGAGAGGTAAACTTGATTAAATAACAAATTTTTATTAATAAATTAGCCGGATTAATCTGCAATGTATGAAATTTAGGTCCGGTTTTTTTATTATTATATTTTTTCTACTATCATGTTCTGAAAAGTATGATAACTCCAATTTAAAAATTTTTAAGTATAATGAATCTAATGGAGTATCTACCTTAGATCCAGCATTTGCAAAAGATAAAGCTACAATTTGGGTAACCTCTCAAATTTTTAATTCACTTGTAAAAATGAATGAAGAATTAGAAGTTATTCCTTCAATTTCATCTAACTGGAAAATTTCAGAGGATGGATTGGTGTATACTTTTTTTTTAAGAAAAGATGTCTATTTTCACGATCATAAATTTTTTGAAAATGGAAAAGGAAGGAGAGTTGTTGCTTCTGATTTTGTTTATTCTTTTGATAGGTTATTGAGTTCTAAATTAGCTTCTCCTGGTTCGTGGGTGTTTAATAATGTTTCTTCTTACTATTCAGTTAATGATTCTACTTTGAGAATTCATCTAAATCAAGTTTTTCCTCCATTCTTATCATTGTTAAGCATGCAATATTGTTCTGTTGTACCTAAGGAATGTGCAGATTTAAACGAGTTTCGTTCTCATCCTATTGGTACTGGACCCTTTCAATTTCAGTATTGGAAAGATGGAGTGAAGTTAGTATTGAGAAAGAATAAACAATATTTTGAAAAGGAAAATGGTATAAATCTACCTTATCTTGATGCAGTTGCAATAACTTTTATAAAGGATAAACAATCTGAGTTTTTAAATTTTTTACAAGGAAATCTAGATTTTATATCTGGTTTAGATCCTTCTTATACCGATGAATTACTAGATAAAGAAGGGTCATTAAGTCAGAAATATAAAGATAAGTTTAATTTTAAAAGCCTTCCATTTTTAAATACAGAATATCTTGGATTCTTGATGGATGGAAATTCTGATTTATCTGAAAATTTATATTTACGAAAGGCGATACATTTTGCAATTGATAGACAAAAGATGTTGAAATATCTAAGAAATAATGTTGGTGTAGCTGCAAATCATGGATTTATACCTGTTGGTCTACCTACTTTTTCTAAGGAAAACATTAATTCATCTTATAATTTAGAGCAAGCAATAAAATATTTAGAATTAGCGGGTTTCCCTAATGGAAAAGGACTATCCCCAATTGTTTTAAATACAACCTCTTCTTATTTAGATTTATGTGAGTTTGTACAGTCAGAACTGAAAAAGATAGGAATCGACTTAATAATCGAAGTTAATCCTCCATCTACTCATAGGCAAATGATGGCAACTTCAAAATTAAATTTTTTTAGAGGAAGTTGGATGGCAGATTATCCAGATGCAGAAAACTACCTTTCTTTATTTTATAGTAAAAACTTCTGTCCAAACGGACCTAATTATACTCATTTTTATAATGAGGAGTTTGATAGATTGTATGAATTTTCAATTTCTGAATCAGATGTAAAAGAGAGAATTCAAATCTATCAAAGATTAAATAAAATTCTTTCTGAAGAAATGCCTGTAACACCATTGTATTATGATCAAATTATTCGTTTTACACATAATAATATTTCAGGATTTACTGTAAACGCTCAAAATAACTTGGATTTAACTAGAGTAAAAAAATAATAGAGTTTTTTTCATTAAATTTGCACATATTAATTTATTTCTATGAAAATTAGAACTACTTTATTTTACTTCTTTTTACTAATTTTTTTGAATGTTAAATCACAAATTGGCATTTCAAATAACGCTCCAAATAACGATCCTAATCACTTGATTAATAATGTTTTAGTGGGTGGAGGTGTAACTATTAGTAATGTTCAGTTCTCTGGAAATAATCAACAGATTGGTTTCTTTTCTAATGGAAATAGTATCGGAATGTCAAGTGGAATAGTAATGTCCTCAGGACACGCAGTTAATGCTGATTTAGGGGGGAATCCTGCTGCAAACAATACACCAGCCAATGGAACGCAATGTGTAAATGTTCCAAATTCAATTTGTAATGACTTATATTCAGTGGCTAATTCAGTACCACCTTTAGTAGGTCAATCTTTTTCTGTAAGTTCGATTAATGATTTATGTGTTCTTGAGTTTGATTTTATTCCAGAGTCTGATACTATAATATTTAATTATAGTTTTGGTTCTGAAGAGTATACATCCTGGGTAAATACTCAATATAATGATGTTTTTGGTTTCTTTATCAGTGGACCTGGAATCACCGGCCCATACTCGAGTCCTGCAGGATTTCCTAACGGTTCACAGAATATAGCTATAGTTCCAAACAGTTCTCCTCCAGTTCCCATTACAATTAGTTCAATTCATCCTGGTTATAATGGAAATTTTTATAATACTGGAAATACATCAATCTCTTACAATGGTTATACAGATGTATTTACCGCTATTGCTGTAGTACAACCTTGTCAAACTTATCACATAAGATTAGCTATAGCTGATGGTTCTGATGACTATTTAGATTCTGGTGTTTTTTTAGAGGCAAATAGTTTTACTACTACTTCTGTTAGTATTGATACAAATACCGTAAGTATAGTTTCTGATACTTTATTTGTTGAATGTATAGACTCTTCTCTTACTCTGGAAGCTGGTATAACAAATTCTAATTATTCTGTTTTATGGAACACTGGTGATACTACAATGTCTATATTTGTTGGTCCTGGTCAGTATTATTATACAGCTTCAAATGGAAGTTGTTCGTTATCTTCTGATACAGTTACTATTTTTAATCAAACTATAATTCAGAAAGATACTGTAGTTAATCAGATTTCTTGTTTTGGATTAACAGACGCTTCTATTAATCTCACTGTTTCAGGAGGAACTCCTCCATATAATTTCTTTTGGATCGACTCTGTAACTGGATTTAATTCTAATTCGGAAGATTTAAGTAATCTTTCAGAAGGAATGTATCATTGTGTTATTACAGATTCTAATCTATGTCCCACTCCAATAATATCAGTTAGTATTACAGAACCTTCTGCTTTACAAGATAGTTCCATATCTAACAATGTAAGTTGTTATGGACTAAATGATGCAGATATAAGTTTATTGTTGTCTGGTGGTACCCCACCATATAATGTTACTTGGAGTTCTTTATTAGGATATACTAATAATGGAGTCAGTATATCCAATTTACCAGCAGACATTTATACAGCAACAATTACTGATGCAAATAATTGTGGCCCCCTATTTGAAACTGTTTCCATATCAGAACCTTCAGAGATTACTATTTATGGTGTTTCATCAGATGTTAGTTGTTTTGGAAATGATGATGGTAGTATAGATTTGACAACTAATAGCACAGGACTCATATATAATTGGACTGGTCCTAATGGATTTAATTCTAATTTTGAGGACATTGATTCGTTATTACCAGGAACTTATATTGTAAGTACATCTAATATTAATGGTTGTATAGGTCCTTCTCTAACTTTTGTTATTTCAGAACCCACAGATATTTTAGTAAGCTATATTTCAAATAACGTAAGTTGTTTTGGAGGTAATGACGGAAGTATTGATTTAACAATTACAGGTGGTGTAGGTAATTACACAACTATATGGAATAGTCCTAATGGATATTTTAATATATCTGAAGATGCTTTTAGTCTAGTTGCAGGACCGTATACTTATAGTATTTTAGATGATAATGGATGTTCTCCAAGTATAAATAATTCTCCAATATTTATTTCTCAACCTATTAATGTTCAGATTAGTTCTGTAGTTACAGATGAAACATGCTATGGAGATGCTGATGGAAGTATTGATATGACAATATCTGGTCCAAGTACTTATACTTATTCTTGGGTAGGGCCTAATTCTTTTAGCTCCACTAATTTAGATATAACAAATTTAGCAGCTGGTAGTTATAATTTAATTATAACAGATGCTAATAATTGTCAGACACAGATTACTGAAAATGTAAATATTGGTAATATTATTTTGATAGATACATTTATAAATCATATAAGTTGTAATGGATTTAATGATGGAAGTATAGTTGTATTGGCGCAGAATTCAGTAAGCACAACATATTCTTGGACAGGACCCAATGGATATACTTCTGCTAACTCTCAAATTTTTAATTTAGCAGTCGGTGTCTATTCTGTTATTGTAAATGATGCTTCAAATTGCCCAACACAACTAAATGTTTCAATTCAAGAGCCAAATTTTTTATCATTAAATGGTGTTGTTTCAGATGAGAGTTGTGAAAATTATCAAGATGGAGAAATTCAAGTTTCTGTTTCAGGCGGAACCCCAGGGTATAGTTATGTTTGGAATAACGGAGTTACAGATTCAATAAATTTAAATCTAGTAAATGGAGAATATATTTTAAATGTTTTTGATAACAATAATTGTATTGTTTCAGATACATTCTATGTATCATTATTTTTATTTGATACAACAAGAACTGTTACTAATGTTAGTTGTTTTGGAGGGACTGATGGTAGTGTTGATTTAGAAGTTATTGGCGGAAATCCTCCATTTATCTATAATTGGAATACTGGAGCTACTTCTCAAGACTTAACAAATTTATCTTCTGCAGTGTATTCTGTTAACATAACTGATGCAACTAATTGTACAATATTTAGGGATGTAATTATTACTTCACCACAACAACTAGCTGCAGTTACAAATATCGAACCAATACTTTGTTTTGGTGATAGCACAGGAACTGCTAGTGTTCAAATAAATGGTGGAGTACCTCCTTACATTTTGGATTGGGGAACCACAGATACTACTTCTATGTGGGCAGGTTATCACTCTTACTCAATTATAGACGCGAATAACTGTAAATATACTGATTCTGTTGAAATTCTACAAAATGACTCTATGGAAATTGCTTCTTACATTACAGACATACAATGTCATGGAGATTTTACAGGATCTATTGAGATTCAAATAGCGCAAGGAACGGGAGCTCCTCCTTATAATTATAATTGGTCAGGACCTAATAATTTTTCTTCAAATTCTGAGGATATTTATAATTTAGAATCTGGCCTATATATTTTAACAGTTACTGATAATAATTTTTGTATAAAGCAACTTCAGTTATTTGTATCTCAACCTCAACAATTAACACAAATTACAAATATTTTAACTTCTAATTATTCTGGTTACCATGTGAGATGTAAAGGAGAAAATTCAGCATGGATTCAATTAGATATCAATGGAGGATATGGTCCGTTTTCTTATTTGTGGAACAATGGTATTCAAACTGATAGTATATTTAATTTATTTGCGGGTTCATATTCTGTAGAGATTACAGATTCATTAGGATGTAAGGAAAACTTAAGTATTAATTTATATGAACCATCAACCTATGTAAAAGCAGATGTTGTATCGACCTCTGATTTTAATGGATTTAATATTAGTTGTTTTGGATTTAATGATGGTTCTATAACAGTAGAGCCATCTGATGGAATAGCTCCTTATACTTACTTATGGAATACCGAAGAAAACACTAAATCAATATATGATTTATATAGTGGATATTATGAAGTTTTTGTTTATGATAATAATCAATGTTTAACCATAGATTCTATAACTTTAACACAACCAACCGAATTGTTTTTTGATTTAGAATACTTCATAGATACATGTAATAGAGGAGTTGGTAAATCTGAATTTATTGCTTCAGGCGGTGTTCCATCATATAATGCTATTTGGTCAAATGGTTCTACAGATCTTGTTGTTAACAATTTGTTTGAAGGGGAGTATTTTGTTGAAGTTTCGGACGAAAATTTGTGTGTAAAAAAAGATACTTTTACTATTGGAAATTTAGAGGGGCCGATAGCTGATTTTGAGGCTTATCCATATCATAAAAGGTTTTTCGATCAACAGAGTGATCCGTTTTACTTTGTTGATTTAACCAAAACCTTTATGTCAAGAGTTGAAAGTTGGTATTGGGATTTTGGAGATGGTACGTTTGCTTTTGATTCTGTTACTTCACACTCATATTCTAATAAAGGTTGGTTTAATGTTCATTTACAGATACAAACAAAAGATAATTGTATAGATACGATAACAAAAAGAGTATTAGTAGACGAATTTACTTTCTATATTCCTAATACAATTATTCCATCAAGCAACAGTGTTGAGAATTCAATTTTTAAAGGATATGGGACAGGTGTGAAGGAGTATGAGCTGAAAGTTTTTTCTAGATGGGGAGAGTTGATTTTTGAGACAAAGGATTTAAACATTGGTTGGGATGGAACATATTTCAAAAATGATAATTTATGTCCGGTAGGTATATATACTTATACTGTTTTTATAGAAAATATTTACGGCGAAATTTTTGAATATCAAGGACAAGTTAAATTATTGCAATAAAAAAATGAATTTTAAATATATATTTTTTTTATTAATATTTCTTTTTACAATAATAAACTCTAGAGCTCAATCGTACAGTGATGGACCTATTTCTATTGATGTAAAACTAAGAGAAGTTCAAGGAAATTTTGCTGCTACTGATGAATCATTACTAGGAATAGGTTTTGCTCCTGATGAATTAGTTTTTAAGATTTGGGCACAAGACAATCTATTGAATTATCCTTGGACTGGAGGTAATTGTTTACAAGATTTTAATTTTACACCAATAGTTGGAGGAGGAAATTCTATTGATTTTAACACCACTTTTGCTAATTTTAATTTTCCTAACAATATAGTTCCACAATATTTAAATTTTAAAATTGATGCTTGGGAAGATGATCTCCCCTCAGATAATTTAATTGGTTTTTGCAATAGCGGAACACAATGTAGTTGGGAAGATAAAGAATGTTGTGGAGTATATTTATTTGGTTTGTGTGTTGGAATTGAGACTGGAGATGATTACAGATGCAATGCAGAACCTTTTTATCAAGGTCTCTCATATAGAAATGGTCCCCCATGTCAGTGGTTTTCTCATGGGTATTTAAATGGAAGTGGATGTATTAATCCTTCAACGCAATCAGGAGCTCCAAATACAGATGGTTATTACAAGCCACATTTAGAAACTTATTGGAGGTATACTAAAGGAACTTCTTTTGCAAATGCAATTGATTTAGGAAACTTAAATACTGGAGTTATTAGTCATTTTAATAGCAATGAGTGTTACACGGATTACTATCCAGAAAGTTTTGGAAATGATGTTATTTATTCTTTTCAAATTAATAATCCTACTGGAGTTAATATTTCTTTATGTGGAGCTAATGGAGCTCAATTTGATAGTTATTTATATTTAGTTAAAGATACAAATTTCTTAGCTCTATCTGAAAATGATAATTTTTGTTCGAATCAATCTGAAATAAGCGCTGCTCTATGTGACACAGGAACATATTATATTGTAGTAGATGCTACCTCCTCAACAGAATTAGGAACCTTTACTTTGTTAGTTTCGGAAGATCCTACTTCTGCATTTACTATTTCTTCTACAATTTCAGAAGTAAGTTGTTATTCATATTCTGATGGAAAAATAAATATAAGTTTAACAGGAGGAGACGCTCCTTATACATACAATTGGTATGATTATAATATGCAGTTAATATCTAATAATTCAACATCTTTCAATATTACAGATTCACTTGAGAATTTATCTGCAAATAGTTATATTATTCAAGTTGTAGATGATGATAATTGTACAATTACTGATACTTTTAATGTTTCACAACCATCTCCAATAACAATGGTTACATCTTCTGTTCCGGTTTCTTGTAATTCCTTATCGGATGGACAATTAAGTGTTGTTGTAAGTGGAGGAACACCAAACTATAATTATAGTTGGAATACTATTCCTCCCCAAAATAATCCTAATGCAGTTTTTCTATCCTCAGGTACTTATTTATTAACTGTTATAGATGCAAATAATTGCATGGACACTATTTCCGAAACAGTTTTAGAACCATTACCAGTACCAGTGAATATATCTTCTAATAGTACATCGGTTTGTATTGGAGGAAGCATAAATTTACAAGCAAATGGAGCGGTAAGTTATAATTGGTCTCCTTCTTTATGGTTAAATACTAGCGTTGGTTCAAATATAATTTCTACTCCTAATACTACAATTGATTATGTTGTAGAAGGCACAGATCTTGTAGGATGTAGTAATACTGATACAATTACAATATCTGTGATTCAATCTTTACAAATGACAAGTACTCCATCCTATCCTTCAGTATGTGAGGGAGAGGGGGTAAATATTAGTTTAAGTGGGGCTTCCTCTTATTCTTGGTTTCCAACTATTGGCTTAAGTAATTCATCCTCTAATAATGTAATAGCTTCACCATTAAATTCTACAAACTATATGGTAGTTGGGACAGACAATTTTGGGTGTTCGGATACTATATCTGTTGATGTAAATGTATTATCAAAACCAAGTGTAAATGTAACAAACAATACTTTTATATGTGAAGGAGAATCTATTCCTTTAATTGCAAGTGGAGCAGATAATTACATTTGGTTTCCATCTAGTGGATTAAATACTACAATTGGTAGTGTAGTTACATCTTCTCCAATTAATTCAACATCCTATTCTGTAATAGGAACTCTAAATAATGGATGTTCTGATACTATTTCTACTGTAGTAAGTGTTAGTCCTAATCCAATATTAAATAGTCTTTCTTCAAATGTTGATTTATGTAAGGGAGATACAACTATTCTTCTAGTAAGTGGTGCAACAAATTATGTGTGGTCTCCCACAAATAGTTTATCTAATAACAATATGGGTACTACTTCCGCATTTCCAATTACTAATACTAATTATTCTGTAGTTGGAATGGATTCTTTAGGATGTTCTTCTACAATTAATATTAATGTTAATGTATTTGATTTGCCTACTATCGATGTTAGTTCTCCTAACCCAGAAATTTGTATTGGAGAAAATATATTATTATCTGCTACAGGAGGTGTACAGTATGTATGGACTCCATCCTCTTCCCTAAGTTCTACATCTGGAAATACGGTATCAGCAAATCCCTCAATAAATACAACTTATATGGTAGTAGGTACTGATGTTAATCTTTGTTCATCATGGGATACAATAAATATCACTGTAAATCCTTTACCTATTTTAAGTATTAATACTAATTCATCAACTATTTGTCAAGGAGAATCTATTTCTTTAGATGTTTTAGGAGCAAATTCTTATGTTTGGTCACCCTCTATTGATTTAAGTACTTCAATGGGTAATAGTGTTGTTGCCACACCAAATACATCAACATTATATACTATTACTGGAACAGATTTAAATGGATGTTCAGATAATATTTCATCAAATATTATTGTAAACCCTTCTCCATCTTTAAGTTTAAATCCTAATAGTTCAATAATCTGTAAAGGAGAAAGTATTCAGGTTGAAGTTTTTGGAGCAGATTCTTACTTATGGTCTCCTCCTGTTGGATTAAGTAGTGTGAATTCTAATGTAGTTGTAGTAAGTCCTAATTCAAGTATAACATACAATGTAGTAGGAACCGATGCGAATTTATGTGTGGATTCTATTGAGTTTGAATTAGATATACAAGCGCCTCCAACAATATCTGTTTCTCCTCTTTCTCCTGTAATTTGTGAAGGCGAGAGTATAACATTAACCGCTGATGGAGCAATTAACTATTCCTGGTTTCCATCAATTGATTTGAGTTCTAATATTGGATCTTCAGTAGTTTCTTCCGCAGCTAATTCTAGTTCATATCAAATAATAGGTTCAGATAATTTTGATTGTAAAGATACTATTACTGTTGAACTTAGTGTAATTCCTGTTCCTACTGCCGAGATTGTCTCAGGAGGTGGTTTTGTATGTTCAGGAGACTCTGCAGCTATTGTAGTTGATGTAACAGGAAATCCACCTTGGAATATCACTTATTCTGTTGATGGTACTGTAAGTACTATTATAAGTTCAAATAATCCTATTATTATTTATTCTACTCAAGAAGGAACATATACAATTCCATATGTTTTAGATGCTAATTATTGTAGTAATATTGGAATTGGTTCAGAAATAGTAGATGTATTAAACAATCCACAGGCTAATTTTGATTTTACTCCTAAAACTGCTAATATTTTAGATCCTGAAATTAGCTTTGTAAACAATAGTATTTTTGCAAATACATATCTTTGGCAATTTGGAGATAATACACCTAATTCAACAGATTTTGAGCCTACTCATATTTATCAAGAGGATAATTCTTATCAGGTTATGTTACTTGCTCAGAATGGACCTTGTTATGACACTGCTTTTTCAGAGATTACTATTAATCCGTACTATTCTTTGTATGTTCCAAATACATTTACTCCAAATAATGATGGTAAGAATGATTACTTTCAACCAACAGGTTTGGGAATTTCAGAATATAAAATATATATCTATAACAGATGGGGAGAAGAAGTTTTTTATTCAGATAATATAAATTTATGTTGGGATGGAGGGAAAGGAATCTCTGGTGCCTATTCTTATGTAATTAACGTGATTGATAAATTGGGTCAGTATCATGAAAAATTAGGATACGTATTTATAGAATAATTGTATAATTGTAAAAAATTATGAAAATGAAATATACTTATTTGCTTCTAGCTTCTTTTCTTATTTTATCCTCATGTAAGGAAGAAGAAATTATTGTTGATTCAAATCCCTTAGGACCATCTCTTAGTTGCAAAATTGACGGGGAAGACTTTAGTGATAATTCTCCTGAAATTAGTGTAAATGGATCAGATATGATGAGTATTAAGTTATCTGAAGTTTTAGAGATCAAAGTTTATAGTTTTTCACAGAAATCTGAAGGAGAAACAATTTATTTTTCAGCTCCAGCAATGGGAATTGTTTCTTATGGAGGAGCTACATATTCTAGTACCTATAACGGACCTCCATACGATGGTCAAATTGTTTTTACTACCTTAGAGGATGAAACCTTATCAGGTACTTTTAGTTTTAAAGCTCAGGATGTAGATCCTGCAATGTTTACAAATATTTGGGTTACAGAGGGAGTTTTTGAAAATATATCATACTAAAAAAGTGGACAGGACAAAAATTTTAGATAAAATTCAACTACAACAGAAGGTAAATAGATTGGCTTGGC
>CAJXFN010000010.1 GCA_913052655.1 uncultured Flavobacteriales bacterium
TAATTATAGCACCATCAATTTTAGCAGCAGATTTCGGAAATCTACAAAGAGATTGCGAATTAGTAAATAATAGTAAAGCAGATTGGTTTCACCTAGACATTATGGATGGTGTATTTGTTCCTAATATTTCTTATGGAATGCCAGTAACAAAAGCTATAAATAAAATAGCTAAAAAAACACTTGATGTTCACCTAATGATTGTAGAGCCTGATAGATATATAGAAACATTTAAGAATTTAGGAGCTGATATTTTAACCGTTCATTATGAAGCTTGTAATCATCTGCATAGAACTCTTCAAAATATAAAAGCAAATGGAATGAAAGCTGGAGTTGCTGTTAACCCACATACTTCTATTAGTTTACTAAAAGATATTTTGTTAGATGTTGACTTAGTATTAATCATGTCTGTAAATCCAGGTTTTGGAGGACAATCATTTATTGAAAATACATATAACAAGATTGAAACTCTTAAAAAAATGAGAACAGAAAGTGGATCAAATTTCATTATAGAGGTTGATGGAGGAGTACAGATCAATAACGCTCCCAAACTAATTAAATGCGGGGCAGATGCCTTGGTAGCGGGGAGTTTTGTATTTAAATCTGATGACCCTATAAAAACAATAGCTGATTTAAAAAATTGCTAATTTCCATTTAAATAATCTCTTAAATACTCAAACTCTGATGTTAAATCTCTATTTTTACAAATAATAGCCCTACTTATTATATTATCTTTATCTTCTCCTATTAGATTTGGTAATATTTTATCAATAAACTCTTTGCCAAAATCTTCAGAAGAATCTTTAGGTAATTCACAAGGTAAATTATCGACCGCCATTACCGCTACTACCCCATCCTTTAAATAGTCATCTTCATTTTCTGAAAAAGGATTATATCCATAAATAGGACTTTCTATTGTTGAAGATCTTATAGTTGAAGCAACTGGGCCATCGATATCACAAGATATATCTGCAACTACTTTAATATTAAAATCCTCTGATCTAACATCCTCTCTTGTATAAAGATAAGGAGATCCACTTGAGTAAAAATGACCTGATATAAACAAATCAGTAACTCTAGCATATTTCATAAAAGTAGATTTATATTTTTCGGGATTTGCGTAGAAATCATATTTTTCAGAATTTCCTCCATCTATCCTCACATTATAATCCATTGTATCAATTCTACAAAAAACTGCTTCATCAAATTCTCTATTTAAGAAATCATATTTTGAAACCTGTTTAATTTTAGAAAAATTTAAAATTTCAAGAACTCCATTTGCAACTCGTCCATTTCCAGTAATTAAAATCTTTTCTTTTTTCAATTTTAGTTTCAACAATTCAGATTCAACCTCTCCTCTCCCATCACATAATTTTGCAGCCTTTAAGTTATATTGCCCTGATTTTAACCCATAAGTTAAAAGTCCATTATATGCACCTACAATACCCGCATACCTTCCAAATCCTAACAATCGTTTATTATTAATATCTTTTAGAAGTTCATAATCTACCATCTGTATGTTAAGGTTCACCATTTTTTGCAACAACTTTCTATTATAAGGCTGCTTCTTAATTGTATGAGAAAAGAAAAAATACATTTTAGATGAGATAAGTAAACTATTTGGCACTTCTTTTACTCCTAATAGAACATCACATTCAGAAAGATCTTCAACAATTTTAACACCTTCCTTTTTATATAATTCATCTGAAAAACAACGAATATTACTAGATTGCACAAACAGATCTATAGTTGTGTTTTCTATAATCCATTTACATTGACTTGGAGTAAAAACTACTCTTTTATCAGGAGGAAACTTTTCTTCTCTTAATATTCCAATTTTCATCTTTATTTCAAATTTTTACAAAAATAATTATTAGATCTTAACAAACTAAATTATTTCTTATTTTTGCGAAAGATCTTTAACATATTGGGACTGACTTGGATTTGACTGCAAGATGCGTTGAATTGTAAGCATGTCGAGCATTGTTTTTTGGCTCGTAAATATCAAAATTCAACTTTTTTAATTGGCGAAAATAATTACGCTTTAGCTGCCTAATTGATATAATTACGTATGCTTTTGTCTCTGTCTAAGGATCTCCTGATTCCTTATACTAAGGAGGCATCATTAAGTTCAGGATAATTAATCTATTTCTTCTATAGATTAGTGAAAAGTTATGAAGATAAGAATTAGGAGTGGTTGCTTTTTCCCGACCTTTTTTCGAAAAATAAAATTAGATAAACATGTAGAAATCTTTTTAACTCCTTGTTAGGACGTGGGTTCGAAACCCACCAGTTCCACTGTAAAAAACCCTTGTAATCTAGTGATTGCAGGGGTTTATTTTTTAGTAGACTCAAAATCCTAGTAGTTTACAATCTATTTTTTTTCCGTCTTCTTTCCAACATTCAATATTCTGATAATTATCTGGATCTTCATCAATTGGATTGTTAAATGCATGCATCGCTAATTGTCCATTTGGATAAAAATATTTTTCATATTCCTCTTGTCCTGTATCTGGATTAAACATTCTTTCCCTAAGTAATATATGATCTTTATTGTAGTATGAGAATATTCCATATTCTACACCATTTTTGTAAAATCCTTTTCTGTAACCTCCTTCATCATAGTACCAAACACTCAAACCGTTTCTTCTACCATCTATAAAAGTACATTCTTCTTGTATCTTATCATTATTCCATAATTCACAATTAATACAGTTCAATAATTCACCTTGAAAATATATCCCATTTCCTGTTGCTATAAAGTCTTCTTCTTCAATATTAATTTTTTTTTGTCCAAACCCAATCAAAGGGACACATAGTAAGATAAGTATTAATTTTTTCATTTTAATTTATTGTTGATTTTTTGAAAATACCATTGACACTAATCAAAAGGTTCGAAATCTAATATATTTTTATCGTTTTCAGTAACATGTCTGATATTATTTATAATTTCATAATATATTGATCCCGTGTACTCACTATAACTAAGTGACAAACTAAGAAGATAATAACTACCTTTTTTTAGATATTCTGGTTGAATGTCAAAATTCTCAGATCCCGCCCAATCAATAGAGTAATTTTTGTATGATCCATCTTGATAACTAAACCTCATAAAATAATATGGAACATCATCATCACTATAACTATAGGATTTTAGTTTTGCTATCATTTCAACGCCGCAAGAAGTAACACCACCACGAGCATCGTCAACTGAACTTATAACACTTCTTAAAGAGTCAATTTTATTATATAAGTCTTCTTCTTTACCTCTAAAGTCAATCTCTTGATCAACTATTTCATAATTCATACTATCAATGACTTTTTCAATTTCAAATTTTAAATTAGAATTAATTAATAATAATTCTTTTACATCTCTTTTGAAGCTTTCAGAATCTTTTTTTAGACTATCATTTTCTGAAATTTTTAATGAAAGTTCATTTTTATAACTATCAATTTCTGATATTTTAATTGAAATTTCATTTTTAAGACTATCTACAATTTCATTCAATCTAAGTATTTGTTTTTTCTTACTCTGTCCTAAAGAAAGAAAAGGAACAATACATATTAGTATCATTATTTTTTTCATATTTTTTTTAAAAAAATTAATATTTTTTTTCAGTAGAGTAACTTAAGAAAAACTTAATGTAAGTAAATAGATCTAACTATTCAAACAAAATCTTTCTTTCTACTGTACCATCTTTATATATAAATATCAACAAAGTATTCTTTCTAAAAGGAACCTCCCTGCCTAAAATATCAACAATTTTATCTATTTCTGAAAAATTTATTTGCTCGTAAATAGAGGTTGCAGCAAAATCTACATACATAAAGGATGTGTCCGAAACACAACCAATTGCGTCAGTTACTATAAAATAGTAGATCCCATTAATCAAAGGAGTGAATTGCAATACTCCCCCATTACTTGTGGAGGAACTTAACAAACCATTGGGACCATAAATATCGTAAGTATAAGGTGAAACACCATTTAATGCAGAGGCATCAATATCTGTGCCATTTAAACTTAAACTAGATGATAAATCAGAGACTGACAGATAGGTAATTACTATGCTATCACAAATATATCCATTCGTTAGTATATCAGTATAAATTCCATCTGTATTGTATACATTATTTCCTACAACAATACTATCACCTAAGCAAATATCTACATTATTACTAACATTATGAGTTGGATAAACAGTAAGAATAGTATTAACAATACTATCACAACCATAAGAGTTTGTTAAAATATCTGTATATGATCCCTGTTGACTATAAACATTATTGTTTATTGTATAAGTTTGTCCGTTACAAATATTTTGTAAATTAGTCTGAACTGAACTCTGAGTTACATTAATTTGATGAGTAACAATACTATCACATCCTGAAACTGAAATGAATGTATCTTGTATTATAACAGGAGTTGTATAATACTGACCAGAAATTAAAACACTATCTCCCAAACATATTGAATAATTCTGTTGGCTACTTAAAATCGGATAAACAGTTAGATTTGTATTAATAATACTATCGCATGTACCATTTGATAAAGTGTCTGAATATTGCCCTGTTAGAGTGTAAATACTACTACCAACACTATAATAACTTCCCGAGCAAATACTTACATTGTTAGTAGATGCTGTAGTATTACCAACTGTTAAATCTGTAATAATAATACTATCACATCCATTAATACTACTAAATACATCTGTATATAATCCCGTACTATTGTAAGTATTGTTTCCTACAGTTATACTTCCTCCATTACATAAATCTATATTCTGAGTAGAAATATAATCCTCTAGAATAATTGCTTCCACTGGTATTAAATTAGTGTTACAAGATTCTTTCTCAATTTCCCAATCATAAAAGAAATAATAATATCCAGCAGATGCATTGGTACCGGTAATTGAAATTATATTTGAAATATTATATGGAAATTGAGCACCAGTAGAGTTTCTGAACATGTCATTATTGTTGCCATTAATACCTAGTTGCAAATCATTTTGTACGGGTAAATCAAAATTTAAATATAATCTATAGCCATTATTAATTGATGAGGGAATAAATACGTTTGTATCCTTCAAAATCGTACCACTACTATTTCTCAACTCAATTGTTCTATTACCATCAGAATAAGCATACACTAATACAGAAACTAATTTAGAAGGTGTATAATTATCAAAAATTAAATGTCTATTCCCCTGGTATGCACCTCCAGCACCAAAAGTATTATCTGATGGACCTCCAAATATATTAGCAAAATTCATTTCAGCTTGTGCATAGTAGGTAGTAGAATTATTTAAAACTGGAGTTGTAAAGATAGGTCCTGAGAATAATAAATTTTGTCCTAAAGGATCAGAGTACCACTTGACATTATTATTAGATGAATTAGATTGTAATATTAATGAAGAACTTCCACATGCTGAATCTGGAATTAAACTTAAATTCAAATCCATTATATTTACATAATCTATAAGACTATAAATATTTGTTCCATATTGGTTAGTTGTTGTTAAGCTTACAGAATAAATTCCTCCAGTCTGATATGTGTGACTAGGATTTTGTAAATTAGATGTATTTCCATCACCAAAATCCCAAAACCAACTTGTTGGCCCATTTGAAGATAAATCTGTAAAATTAATAGTTCCACTACAACTCATTGTATCAGAAGCTTCAAACAACGTTACAGGTGGTGCACTTGGATAAGTACAAGTCCAATCCATTTCAAAACCTTGACCATTAACACCTGCGTCCGCATGTAATAATATAGTAATAGCTCCTCCAGATGATGATATTGTTCCAGGTGAGTTATTACAAAACTGCCCTAATGACGGAGAATTGATAGAATTACCATCAAAAATTTCTACATAATCATAAATACAATTGGTACTGTTTTCTAAATCAAATGTAAGGAAATCTATTGTTACTTGACTAGCTCCAATTGGAGATATTGTTACCCAACTATCATTATTATCGAAATAATTACCATTTGGTCCACCAACATCATATAATGTACCACTACATGCTGTTTGAGTAGAATTACCAGTAACCATTGTAATAATACACGGATTATTTGCATTAATATCAATCAATGATTGAGAAATAATACTATCAACACCAAGTGGACCTGTTGCAATTAAACTTACAGTATATGTTCCAAAACTTGTATATGTGTGAGATGGATTAGTAGAAGTACTTGTATTCCCATCACCAAAGTCCCAGTAATATGAGTTAGAAAAGAACGAAGTATTAGTAAAATCTACTGTAGCTGGTACATTACAAAAAATTGAATCAGATGCAAAGAAGTCTGCTGAAGGTGGAGAAGTTATTTGTAAATCAATGCTCCATAGACCTCTTCCATATGTTGCTGCGATTAATTTATTAGACTGATATTGTATTTCCAATTCTGAAACTATGACATTAGGCAATGTTAAATTGTTAAAATTTGACCAATCGGAAGAGTTATTATCTCTAATAAAAACTCCTAAATCTGTACCAATATATAAAGTTTCAGAATTACTATTTTCATCTAAAACAATAGTATTTACTGGTATATTTGGAAGTGTTCCAGAATAATTTGTCCAACTATTTCCACCATCTAGTGATTTATATACTTTTTGAGATGATGTATATCCTGATAAAGTAATCCAAATTTTATCAGGATCAGTAGGATGAACAGCAATATAAGTTATAGTTTTATTCGGTAAACCAGAACTAATGTCACTCCATGAGTTACCTCCATTATTTGTAACATATAAATCTGCGCCATCAGCAAAGTAAATTCTTGAAGGATTGGATTTTGAAATGGCTATTTCATCAATTCTGTTTCCATTAGTTACTCCATTTGTAATTGTATTCCAATTATTACCACCGTCGGTAGATTTATATAGTTCATCGTAACCAATGTAAATTATGTTAGGATCGTTTCTATCAAGAATATAAGGGGTTTCCCAAGCTCCATTGTTAGCTGGAGCTATACTTGTAAAACTATTACCTCCATTTGTAGATTTTCTTATATCTCCATAATATAATGCTCCATACATAATATTTGAATTAGTATAATCAATTATGCATTCCATTCCATCTCCACCAATTACGGGATCCCAATTATTTCCATCTTTCAAAAAGGTACCATTATCTTGAGAACCAGTAATTACTAAATCTTGTACAGTTTGTGAAACACCAAGACTATAAAATTGGGTTATTTGTAAACCATCTGAAATATCTGTCCAATTATTACCATTATCAGAAGATACATACAGTCCACCATCATTTCCAGAATATATATAATCATTAATTGGATTATACTTTAACATATGTTCATCCGCATGCATGTATGTAGTTCCACTCGCTCCATACCAATGAGTATTTATGTTCCAGCTTTGTCCTCCATCAATAGACTTCCATGTATTTACTCCTCCTACGAATAATATATTTTCATCATTAGGGTCACAAGCAAAAGCTAAATCATACCAAGCTTGACCATCAGTGTCTGATCCTGTTACTGACCATCCCAAAAGATTAGGAGAGTTAGATTGTTGATTCCAGTTTTGACCTTCATCAAGAGATTTATAAACAGCATAAAATCCATTATTATTATCACCGAAAAGCGCATACACTACAGAAGGATTATCTGGTGTAACTGCCACACATGCCCTGACAACAGATGAAGTTGATGGTAAACCTGAACCAGATTGACTCCATGTAATACCATTGTCAATAGATTTGTATATTGAAGTACTACCCTTTGATGCACCATATACTATATTGGAGTTTGTAGTATGAAATTCTATATCAGTCATATTTACAGAAGAGAAAGTATTAGTAAAATTTACACCACTATCATCAGAGCGATAAATCCCATTTGAAGTTGATACAATAATTACATTAGTGTTTATTGGATCTATAAGAACTCTATTTCCTCTATAGTAGTTAGTGATATTGAAAGAAAGGCCGGTAGTATTAAATGTATTTCCACCATCATTAGATTTCATAAGTCCATAAGAATATGTATCACCACCATCTCTATCTCCAGTTATTATAAAAATTTCATCAGGATTAGAGGGATTTATTGCAATATCAGAAACCCCTAAATTATTCAAAAAATCTGTGGATGTGCTCCAAGTTTGTCCACCATTATCAGATTTCCAAAAACCTCCAGCTGGTGCTCCTACATAAAGCTTATTCGGATCAGTTGGGTGAAATGATATAGTGTTAACTCTTCCTATTCCTCTTTTATCTCCATTTCCTTGAATAGGTACATTAACTGGTCCAACTTGAGTCCAAACATTGTTAGAATATGGAATAGAATTATTTTGTAATCTTAAATATTCCTCATAAAGTATCTCTGGTCTAATCTCACCATCAGGATAAACTCTTTTTTCTATAAAATTCTCCCAACGTTTATATTGTTTCCAACCTTTACCTTTTTCATAAGGCTTATTATTCCAATATTTATTAAACTCTTCTTGTATTTCATAGAAGTTTTTATTTGGATTTTGCAAATCTTCAGTCCATTTTTGTGAATAAACAACTAAAGGAAATAAAAAGATAATTAGAAACTTTTTTCTCATAATATTTTTTTTTATTACTGCAAATTTAATATTAATTTTTCATACTTTTTAATACCTATCATTTTCACAATTTCATCTTTTTGGGCCTCTTTAATTTTTTTTATACTCCCAAAATGATTAATTAGTTTCATAACTGTTTTCTCTCCAATACCATCAATTACATCTAGTGATGAACTAAATGCCTCTTTACTTCTTTTATTTTTGTGATGCCTCAGCCCAAATCTGTGCGCTTCATTTCTCAAGTATTGAATAATTCTTAAACTCTCAGATCTTTTATCTAAATAAATAGGTATAGGATCATTTAAAAAGAAAATCTCTTCTAATTTTTTAGCTATACCAATTATTTCTATTTGACCTAAAAGATCTAATTTTTCTAAACTTTTTGCAGCGGAATTTAATTGTCCTTTACCACCGTCAATAACAATTAGTTGAGGCAATTCTACTTTCTCTTCTAACATACGTCTATATCTTCGAAAAACTACCTCTTCCATAGATTTATAATCATCAGGTCCCTTTACAGTTTTAATATTAAAATGACGATAGTCTTTCTTTGATGGTTTTCCATTTTTAAAAACAACACATGCAGCTGCAGCATTAGTTCCTTGAAAATTAGAGTTATCAAAACATTCGATATGTGTTGGTTTCTGTTTTAAATTTAAATCTTTTTGAAGCTGTTCTACAATACGTTTTTGAGAAGATTTTTCTCTGATTTTTTCCTTTTTCTTCAATTTATCATACTGCATATATTTAGCATTTCTTAAAGACAACTCAATCAATTTAAATTTATCTCCAATTTTAGGATTAGTCACCTTTGCATTTGACCACAAATTTTCTAGAGAGATAGAACTGTAAATCTCTTTAGAGTTAGAATTAAATCGATCTCTAATCTCCGTAATTGCGTAAATCAACAATTCTTTATTTGTTTCCTGAAGTTTCTTTTTTATTTCAATTGTATGTGTTTGGATTATAGCTCCATTTGATATCTTTAAATAGTTAATAAATGCATATTCTGAATCAGAAATAATACTAAAAACATCCACATTATTTATTTTGGTATTTACAATAGTAGATTTTGCTTGATAATTATTCAACAAATCTATTTTTTCTTTAACAGATTGAGCCTTTTCAAATTCTAAATTTTTAGAATAATGTTTCATTCTTTCTTTAAGAATAGAGATCACTGATCTTATATCTCCTTTTAAAATCTGTTTTAAATGATCAATTCCAAGATTATAACTTTTTTCTGATTGAAATCCCTCACAAGGAGCTAAACAATTCCCTATGTGATATTCTAAACAAAGTTTAAATTTCTTCTTCTTTATATTTTCCTTATTGAGATTGAGATTACAATTACGTAGAGGATAAAGTTGATTAATAAAATCTAATAAAGTTCTCACTAATTTCACAGAAGTATATGGACCAAAATATAGAGAACCATCCTTAATAATTTTTCTGGTAGAAAATACTCTAGGGAAAGTCTCGTTTTTAATACAAATAAAAGGATAAGTCTTGTCATCCTTAAGCATTACATTATATCTTGGTTGATATTTCTTTATCAGATTATTTTCTAGAAGTAAAGCATCCATTTCAGTAGGAACAATAAAATACTTAATATCCTTTACTTTAGATACCATTAATCTTGTTTTTGCGTAATGATGTTCCTGAAAAAAATAAGAGGAAACCCTCTTCTTCAAATCTTTTGCCTTGCCAATATATAGAATCTTGTTACTATTATCAAAAAACTGATATATTCCTATCTGTTTAGGTAAATTTTGTAGTTTTTCTTTTATTTCTTCTGAGATTGTCATTGAGATAAAACTAATTGAGAATCTAATTCAAATCTTATAATATCTACAAAACAGATTGGATTATTGTAAAAATTTCTGACCATAAAAAAGCATAAATATTGAGGAGATTTCAGATTAAAATTAGAAAAAAGAATAAAAAATAAAAAGTATCTCTTCATAGTGTGTAAATATAGTATTTTTGAAAAAATTAAATTTTAGTATCAGATGATTATTAGCCATAAATATAAGTTTTTGTTTATTGGATTACCATTTTCAGCATCTTCTGCAATAACAAAAGAATTACACAAAGAATATGAAGGGAAACCTTTGCTAAGAAAACACTCTTTACATCATGATTTCTTAAAAGTATCCTCTAAAGAAGAAAGAAAATATTTTGTATTTGCTGTATTAAGAAACCCAATGGAAATTGCTGTTACAGTATATGAAAAAATGAGAGCTAATGCAAAAGGAAATTTTACAAACCCTAAGTTATTTACAGAAAATGGAGGACATATAAATAAAAAACAAAGAGAAAGATTTAATTTCATTCACGAAAAAAATGCAAGTTTTCAGGAATATTTTAAAAAATTCTTTAAGATTCCATTTGATAACTACGCAAGTATAACTTTAGATAATTGTGATTTTATAATAAGATATGAAAATTTAACTGAAGATTATAAAATCGCCTTACAAAAAGCTGGTGTGAAAAATCCAAAAGATCTTCCATTAGCTAACAAAACTGTTGGAAAAAAGAAAAATTTAAATGAATATTACACAGAAGATATACAAAGTCTAGCTTTATTTGTTTTTGGCCCCTTTTTAGAAAAATATAATTATGATATTCCAAAAAATTGGAAGTTTAAAAACATTCCATTCTCTGCTTATTTCCTATTTAAAATTGGAGGTATTATAAGAAAGTGGAAATGGAAATTAAAAAAACACTCAAACCGAAAAAGTATAGAAGGTACTATTTATGGCAATATTCAAAGAGAAGAAATATAGTCTTACTTAAAATAAGATCTGTAAAAAAGTATTAAAGATACTATTCCAACAAAGATGCCAGAATCTGCAATATTAAAAATAGGCCTAAAGAAAATAAAATGATCACCTCCCCAAAAAGGAATCCAATCTGGTAAAAAATATGATTCTCCTGTTAATGGAAAATATAACATATCTACAACTTTTCCATAAAATACAACATCTCCAAAAAATACACTATCCACAATATTTCCTAGTGCTCCTCCAATAATTAACCCAAAACAAATCAATAATCCTGATGGGAATTTAGTAGATTTAGTTAGCTTATGTACATAAAAAACACCCCAAGTAACAACACAAATTCTGAATAATGTAAGGAATAATTTCCCATATTCTCCACCAAACTCAAGACCATAAGCCATTCCATTATTTTCAATATAATGTAATCTAAACCAATCAAATATACGAATTTCTTCTCCTAAATACATATTGGTTTTTACCCAATATTTAGATAATTGATCTAAAAATAATATAATAAAAGTGGTGAGGTATACCTTTTTCAAAGTGTTTATTGTGCTCTTTTTGCCTCAATAGATAACGTAGCGTGAGGAACTAATTTTAATCTTTCTTTGCTTATAAGTTTTCCTGTAACTCTACAAATTCCATATGTTTTATTTTCTATACGAATCAGAGCATTACTAAGATTCTTTATAAATTTCTCTTGCCTCATTGCAAGTTTCATATTCTCATCCTTAGACAAAGTAGATGACCCTTCTTCAAAAGCTTTAAATGTTGGAGAAGTATCATCGGTACCATTGTCAGAATCGTTAGAATAAGCTGCTTGTAATAAAGACAAATCTTGTTTTGCGGATTCAATTTTCTTTTCAATTAACTCCTTAAATTCGGCTAGTTCCGCCTCTGTATAACAAACTTTTTCTTCAGACATATTTTATATTTTTTTAATTTCTACATTTATCGAGATATCATCTATAAGCTCGACATACGTCTTTTCGTTTTGAATTTCACTAACAAATTTTAAATCACTTGTTAATGTTTCACCACAAATATAGGATAAATTATTTGTAATAACATTTTCTATGACTTCATTTTTTTCAACAGATATTTCAATTTTATCTGTAACTTCAAAACCTTTTTCTTTTCTAATGTTCTGAATTCTATTTACCAATTCTCTAGCTAATCCTTCTTGTTTTAATTTATCTGTAATAGTAACATCTAAGGCAACAGTAAGTCCATCCTGACTTATAACTTGCCATCCAGGAATATCAGCAGAAGAAATTTCCACATCAGAAAGATCAATTATAATATCTGAACTAATCTTGTATTCACCTTCTGTTTCAATTTGTTTAATATCTTTTGAATTAAACTGATTTATGATAGAAGTTACAAGCTTCATATCTTTACCAAATTTTGGTCCTAATGTTTTAAAATTAGGTTTTATTTTTTTGGTAAGAATATCTGAATCTATAGAAACAAACTCAATTTCTTTAATATTTAGTTCAGAAAGAAGGATGTCCCGAACTGAATTAATCTGTGATTTCATTTGTTCTCCTTTAACCGGAATCATTATTTTTTGTAAAGGTTGACGAACACGAACTCTTTCCTTTTTTCTTAGAGATAGAACCATAGTTGTAATTTTTTGAGCAATATCCATTTTTTGTTCTAAATCCGCATCTATTCTAGATACATCTGATTTTGGAAAATCTGAAAGATGAACACAATTAGCTGAGTTTTTTTCAGAAACAGAATTTAAATCTTTAAAAAGCTGATCCATATAAAAAGGAGCTATTGGTGCTGAAATAATTGCAATCTTCTCTAAACAATCATATAAAGTTTGGTAAGCTGATATCTTATCTTTATTGTATTCACCCTTCCAAAATCTTCTTCTACTTAACCTAATATGCCAATTTGATAGTTTATTAATAACAAAATCCTGAACTAATCTTGCCACTTTTGTCGGCTCATAATCTTCATAATTATTTTCAACCTCTATTATTAGACTATTAAGTTCTGAAATAATCCATCTATCTATCTCTGTTCTTTCATTTATATCAATTTCTTTTTCAGAGTAAGTGAATCTATCAATATTTGCGTACAATGCAAAAAATGAATAAGTGTTATAAAGGGTTCCGAAAAACTTTCTCTTTATTTCTTCAATACCGTTAACATCAAATTTAAGGTTATCCCAAGGTTGCGCATTCGATATCATATACCATCTACAAGCGTCTGCCCCATAAGTATCTAAGGTTTTAAAAGGATCTACAGCATTACCTAATCTCTTGGACATCTTGTTTCCATTTTTATCAAGAACCAATCCATTTGAAATTACATTCTTATAAGCTACACTATTAAATAACATTGTAGAAATAGCATGTAAAGTAAAAAACCATCCTCTTGTCTGATCTACTCCTTCTGCGATAAAATCAGCCGGAAAATTATTCTCAAAAATGTCTGTATTTTCAAAAGGATAATGTAATTGAGCATAGGGCATGGATCCAGAATCAAACCATACATCAATTAGATCTAATTCTCTTTTCATTGCTTTTCCCTTAGCAGAAACTAAAATAATATCATCAACATAAGGTCTGTGTAAATCAAAGTTATTATAATTTTCTTTCGAGAAATTTCCAACTTCAAAATTTTCTAAGGGATTAGAATTCATAAATCCTTTTTGTATAGATTTATTTACCTCTTCTTTTAGCATCTGTACTGAAGAAATACAAATCTCTTCTTCTCCATCATCTGTACGCCAAATAGGAATTGGAATACCCCAAAAACGTGAACGAGAAAGATTCCAATCTACTAAGTTTTCCAACCAATTACCAAATCTTCCTTCACCCGTAGATTTTGGTTTCCAGTTTATAGTGTTATTCAGTTCCATCATTCTTTGCTTGTAATCGGTAGTTTTTACAAACCAACTATCCATTGGATAATATAGAATAGGTTTATCCGTACGCCAACAGTGAGGATAAGAATGCTCATACTTTTCAGATTTAAACAATCTGTTATTATCCTTTAAATTTATTACAATTTGTACATCAGCAGGATACTTTGGCTTTTCGTCTGAATCAGCATAGAACTCTTCTTTTACATACTGACCCGATAATTCTGCCATCTCTTTTGTAAATCTACCCTGCCCATCAACTAATGTTAAAGAACCAATTCCGTTTTGCCTAGCAACCAGATTATCATCAGCACCAAAAGAAGGAGCAATATGAACAATTCCTGTACCATCTTCTGTTGTTACAAAATCTGCAAGTATCACCCTGAATGCATCTCCATCTGTGGGTTGTGCATAATTTAACAATTGATAATAATTTATACCGGATAACTGTTCTCCTTTATACTCTTCTATAATTTGGTAAGGAAGTTGTTTGTCTCCTTGTTTATAATCCGACAATAAAATTCCTTCTGTAAAGTATTTGTGTAATAACTCTTTAGCTATAATAATAGTAATTGGCTCAAAATTATATGAATTATAAGTATTAACTTTTACATATGTTATCTTTTTACCAACTGCAAGTGCAGTATTAGATGGTAGGGTCCAAGGTGTAGTTGTCCATGCGACAAATGATATTTCTTTCTCTCCAGCAAATACAAAAGAAGATTTTTCGTCCTTTACAATTTTAAACATTGCCACGGCAGAAGTATCTTTGACATTGCGATAACATCCAGGTTGATTAAGTTCGTGTGTACTTAATCCTGTACCTGCCTTTGGAGAATATGGCTGTATAGTAAATCCTTTGTAAAGCAATCCTTTTTTATGAAGTTCAGAAAGCAACCACCAGACGCTTTCTATGTACTTATTATCGTAGGTAACATAAGGGTTATCCATATCTACCCAATATCCCATTTCTTTAGTTAGTTTTTCCCACTCCTCCTTATATTTCATTACATCCTTTCTACAAGCTTTATTGTAATCTTCTATCGATATAGTAGTACCAATATCTTCTTTAGTAATATTTAAAGATTTTTCTACACCAAGTTCTACAGGTAGTCCATGTGTATCCCAACCCGCCTTTCTGTTTACATGAAAACCTTTTAAAGTCTTATATCTGCAAAATAAATCTTTTAGAGTACGAGCAATTACATGATGAATACCTGGCATACCATTCGCTGAAGGAGGACCTTCATAAAATGTGAAGTTAGGCTTTCCTTTCCCTTCTTCTATACAGTTATTAAATATATTATTTTCATTCCATTCTTTCAGAATATTCTTATGAATTTCTGAGAGATTTAAATCTTTGTATTCCTTATAATTAATCATCTAAACATTAAAAAATATTAGCATGCAAATATAGTTTTTTGATTTAGAGTAGAAAAAGAAAAGCTTTATTTGTTATAAGTATTTAAATCCCAAAAGAAGGAAAGAATTCACTATATTCTATAGTATTTTTTAAGCTAGTTTTTTTGCTAATGAATCTTGGTATATTGATTTATATTCTGATATCTCACCAAAAGACTTGTCGTCAATTCTAATCTCTCCTTTACTTACATGTCCAAGTAACGAAAATGGAAGACATGAATTCTTTAGTAAATCCAAAAATCTATCCTCTTTTACTTCTCTTACTGAGACAATTACTCTAGATGGAGATTCTCCAAATAAAAAGGCATCCTCTCTAATTTCAGAGCTAGTAGTAATATCAAAACCTAGGTCATTAACCATAGAACTTTCTAACAAAGTAATAAAAGCACCCCCATCTGCTACATCATGAGCCGACTCAACAACTCCAGCTCTAATAAGTTTTGTTAAAGTATTTTGCAATTCCGCTTCCATGTCCAAATCAAAATTAGGAGTAGAAGACTCCTTTATACGATGATAAGAAACTAAATATTCAGAAGAAGAAATATTATTAGCGCAAGTTCCCAACATATATATTAAATCTGACTTCCCTTTAAAAGCTAGAGATGTAATATGTGATTTATCTTCTATTACGCCTAACATTCCAATTGTTGGAGTTGGAAAAACTGGAGTTTCCCCTTCATTGGTTACCATCTGATTATAAAAACTTACATTTCCTCCAGTAACAGGTGTATTAAACTTCTCACAAGATTTTTTCATTCCTTTAATTGCTCCAACAAATTGCCAGTATACTTCAGGATTGTAAGGGTTTCCAAAGTTTAAACAATTAGTAATTGCAGAAGGGACTCCTCCAGAACAAACAATATTTCTAGCAGCTTCCGCAACCGCCATTGCACAACCTTCTTCTGGATCAGCATTTACCATTCTAGAATTACAATCAACTGTCATGGCGAGTGCTTTATTAGTTCCTTTTAAATTTACAATACCAGCATCTGAAGGGGTGTTTGTACTCATATTAACAGTCCCTACCATAGAATCATATTGCTCATACACCCATCTTTTTGACGCTATGTTCTCGTGTCCTGTAAGGTATTTTGCAACCTCTACCAAATCTTTAGGTTGTACTACATCATCTATGTTAAACTTTTTCCATTCTTGGAAATATGCTGGTTCTGACCATTCTCTGTGATATACAGGAGCGCCACCACCTAACACTAAATCAGCACATGGAACATCTGCAACAAGTTCTCCATGCATAAAATACCTTACTCTATCACCTTTAGTTACAACACCAATTTCTTCGCAAGACAAATCCCATTTATCAAAAATAGAATTTACAATATCTTCCTTACCTTTTTCTACTACTACTAACATTCTTTCTTGAGATTCTGAAAGTAAAATCTCCCAATCTTTCATATCTGCTTGACGAGTAGGTACTTTATCAAGCCATAAATCCATACCATGTTTTCCAGCAGCTGACATTTCGTTGGAGGAACAAGTAATACCCGCAGCTCCCATATCTTGCATTCCAACAACAGCATCTGTTTTGGCAAGTTCTAACGTAGCCTCTAACAATAATTTCTCTTGAAATGGATCTCCAACTTGTACTGCAGGTAAATCTTCCGCTGACTCTTCAGTGATATCTTTAGATGCAAAAGAAGCACCATGAATACCATCTTTTCCTGTTCTGGAACCTACTATAAATACTGGATTTCCAACTCCTGTAGAAGTAGCTGAAATCATGTTTCCTGTTTTCATAATTCCAGCCGAAAATGCATTTACTAAAGGATTAGTATTATAACAGTCATCAAAAAAAACTTCACCACCAACAATTGGAATACCAAAAGCATTTCCATAAT
>CAJXFN010000011.1 GCA_913052655.1 uncultured Flavobacteriales bacterium
AAAGTCTTGTAAGGCTTGAGCTATAGCATTGTTGGCTTCTTGCGGAGTTGCTCCAGCTCTGATCATGTCAGCGCCTTGTTGTATTATACGCATAAGATTGCCACTTGTATCCAACTGTGCCATTCTTCCACCAGCAGTTGCCAATCCAGTTCCTTCAACTGCAACTTCTTGAATGATGGCATTCATGAGTTCTTTACCAGCTCCTCCTAAGTTTTCAGTTAGATTTGACATAACTCCGTCAATAGCTACACGCTGGTCTTGTGTCATTCCAATCATTGCGGCTTGTAATCTTGCATCTTCTTTTGCCGCCATTTGAGCTCTAATTCTATCTCTTACGTTTTGACCTGTGAGCCTAGCCATTTTTTCTTGTTCAATGAAGTTTTTGTTCATTGCTTCAGTTAGTTCTTCCTGTGCATAGCGTTGTAGTTCTTGACTGTCCATTGTTCGACGTCTTAGCTCAAGTTCTTCTGCTAAGAACTGTGCCATTTCATCACTAGCCATACCAAAGAAACCTACTTCTGCGGTTGCCGATCTAAAATCTTTAACTAAATCTACAAACATCTGGCTACCATTTTCAACACTTCCGCCTAATTCAAACATTGCACTCAAATTAGTACCCACAATGTCACCAAACTGATCTAACCTTAGACCTACAGTTTGTAATTTATAAGCTGTTGCCAAACCTACAATCCCTCCGCCAATCACTGAAATATCATATTTGAATTCTTTCACAATACAAAAGTAGAATTATACATTTATCTTTAATTAGTATTTTATCAAATTATTTTAAAACGCTACAATCGGTAAAAGTATACTGATTGAACAAATCATCATAACCTTCAAGCCTTCCTTTTATAGTCAACGAATCATTTATAATAAATTCGTCTTGATTTTTTTCTGATTCAAAGGAAAAATGTAAATTACTATCTAAAACAACACTTATAAATGGGGATCCTAGGGTCACATCTGTAATTAAACCTTTAACATCTATAACTTTTCCAATATATTGAGAGTGAAGTTGCTTAAATTGATTAGTTGATCTGAATGAGTGTTCTGAATCTGTTAAATAAAAATTTTTTGGAGGCATTGAAATATAAAGAAAGGATAAAATTCCTATTATCAAAGCGGAAAAAATTATTAGGTTAATTTTTTTCATTAATTAAAATTAAAAACTCTTGAAATATTAAATCCAAAATGAACTCCACCATCTTTCCAATTTTCGAAATTTTCATTAATGAATCCTCTTTCAAACATAGCCGTTGAATTAGAAAAGAATAATTGAAAAACATGTCCTCCTGTCTCAATATCGAATCCAAATGAAAATGAATTGATAAACTTCTCATTCTGAATAGGGTGGATAAAATCCGCTCCACTTCTAATAATTGGAATCCATTCAGAGTTAACAGAAACACTTTTATTCAATTTATATCTTCCTCCAATTCCTAAAGAATACATTGTATTACTCAAATCCAAAAAAGGAGAAACAAAATTATATTTTGTTATGCTTGGTGATAACTGAAAAGAGAGATTAGAATTTATCTTTCTAGCAAGTAATAACTGATGAATATAACTGAGATTATCTGAGAACTGATCATTTGTTGAAAATGCAGCGGTTAAGGTATCATATGCTAATGAAGAATAAATAGATATTGTTAGAGGAAATTTATCCTTACCTTGGTTTATTAACTTTACTTTTACAGAGGCATCAATAACTTTATATGTGGAACTTCTAGCAATTCCAAGAGTTACATTATCCGTAAGACCATAGTTAAAACTCATTCTAATATTTCCATAATCAAGTCCATATAAGTTCGTAATACCCGAGTTTAATGTTCCAAACCTATGTGAGATAATAAAATCAAGTTCTTTTTCAGCGGGTTGTTCTACTGACTCAAGGTTAATAATTTTTGTTGTTTTGAAAGTAGCAAAAGTTAACATTTCTTCTTCAGAATCAAAAAAAGATAACAAATTTTCTTGACTAAATGAATTTATAACAATACACAGTAGAAGAAATATATTAAATACTCTTTTCATACTATTTTGATTGTAAGTTCATTTCTACTATCACTCTTACTTCTTTAGAAATTTTATCTCTAACTAATTTTGGAATTTGAATATCAAAATCAGAAACTACAATACTAAATTCTGATTTAATCTCAATATTATTCTTTAAAAAATTAATTGTTCCTGAAACTTCAACTTCTTTATCTATTCCATGAATAGTTAAGATACCTTTACATTTCACATTTTGTTTTTCCTTAGTGAAATCTATCTCATTCCAATTAATTATCTCTCCAACAAAAGTTGATTTAGGGTATTTTTCAGATTCAACATATTTCTCATTAAAATGTTCCTCCATTAGTGCCTTGTCAAATTTAAATGAAATCATTTTTAATTGAAAAGCAATCTTTCCTGTTTTAGAATCTAATATACAAGAAACATGATTATTTATAGGATTTATGGTCTCTAAAGGAGTAGATGCATTAAACTGAATCATTCCATTTCTAGTAATAAATTTATCCTGAGACAAACAATTTACACAAAATAATACCGCAAGACTGAACAATAACTTTTTCATAGCTCAAAATTAAGAATTATTCTTCACTAAAATCAATTCTATTAAAAAGAAATAGTCCTATTAAGAAAAAGACTATAACAACCCATAGAGCTAACTGCTGTGAATAGAAATTTGTAATAAATCCAAAAATTAGTGGTCCTAAAAATGAAGTTGCTTTTCCGGTTAAAGCAAAAAAACCAAAAAACTCATTTTGCTTTTCTTTAGGAGTCAATTGAGACATCAAAGATCTACTACAAGATTGATTTGGACCAATCATAAGCCCAATTAAAACACCAGCAAACCAAAAAAACTCTTTAGAAGAATTTGTTTCTGGTGAAATAAAAGCAATAAGAGTTGCAATAATTAATACATATAAAGAGATATTTATAACTCTTTTCACTCCTATTTTATCTTCTAAAAATCCGAACACAAAAGAACCTACACCTGCAGCAATGTTTAAAATAATACCCAATATCATCACCTCCTCAAAAGTAAAATCTAAGGTCTCTACAGCATATATACCTCCTAAAGCAAAAATGGTAATTAAACCGTCATTATAAAACAATCTAGATATTAAGAATTTAAAAATTGTTTTGTATTTAATCACCTCTCTAAATGTTTTTTTAAGAGACTTTATAGAGTCAACTAAATGAATCTTCTTTAATTTTTCTGCTTTTTTATCTTTCAGAAATAGAAAAGTTGGAAGACTAAATAATATAAACCATAAACCTACCAAAATATTAATTCTTTTTATTTCTTCTGAATCAAGATCTGGAAACAAATATAACGACAAGAATAGTGCTGATAATCCTCCAAAAAATCCTAATCCCCAAGCAAAACCAGATACCTTTCCAATATTACCTTTGCCTGCTAAATCCGGCAGATAGGAGTTACAAAAAACGGTGCTTATTTCAAAAGAAATATTTGCTAAAATAAAAACGATTAATGCAAAATAGATATCTCCAGCATCAGGGAAATATAAAATAATTGAAAATATTGCAGATATCCATGTAAAAAAAATCAAGAATAATTTTCTATATCCACCTCTATCAGCGAGAGCACCTAATATTGGAGAAAACAAAGAAACAACTATTGCAGTTACAGAAATTCCTGTGGACCATAATAATGTTCCTAAATGCTCATCTGCAACAATATAATTTGTAAAAAATGCTCCATAAATAAAAGTTACAATAATAGTAGAGAATGGTTGATTTGCAAAATCAAACAACGACCAAGATATTACTTCTCTTTTATTTTTTAATTTGGATAAAAACATTTTCAAAAATATTCAATAATACAATAATTATTTAAATTACATATCTAACAACCATTCTATTAAAAAATGTAAATTTGCTAACTAAAAATTTAATAATGAATATTGAAGGAATTATTAACGTTTCTGGTAAAGCAGGGCTGCATAAAATCATATCACAAGGCAAAAACTCTGTTATAGTAGAATCCTTAACAGATAAAAAAAGAATGCCTATTTACCCAGATACACCAGCAAACTCTTTAGAGGAAATTGGAATTTATACCTATGATGATACCATTCCCTTAGTAGATGTGTTTACAAATATTGCAACAAAAACTATGTGTAAAGAATGTATTTCACACAAGGAAAATAAAAATAATTTAGAATCATATTTTAGAGAAATTCTTCCAGATTATGATGAAGATAGAGTATACATTTCTGATATAAAGAAAGTATTTCAATGGTACAATACTTTATGTTCCGCAGGATTGGTAGAGTTGCCAAAAAAAGAAAAAAGTATAAAACCAAAAAATAAAAAGGAAGATGAATAATATCATTGAAATTCCTACAAAACCTACAAGAAAATTTGTTTCTGAAGATTTAGTTATAGATTCATGGCAAAAAATTCAACCTCTATTTGAGGATTTACTCAAAAGAGAAATAAACAGTGCTTCAGAGTTAGAACAATGGATGTCTGACAGATCGGAATTATCAGCTGTATTAGAAGAAGATATGGCTTGGAGATACATTAAAATGAACATTGATACTACGAACAAAGAATTATCAGATAAGTTTCATTTCTGGATAAAGGAAATTTCTCCAAATATAGCTCCTTATTCTCATAAACTCAATGTTAAATTGATTGAATGTAAGCACTTAAATGATTTAGATGCAGATAAGTATCAAATATATTTGAGAGGAGTTAAAAAATCTATTGAGATTTTTCGAGAAGAAAATATACCATTATTTACTGAAATGGAAGCCAAACAACAAGAATATGGTGCAATAGCTGCAAAAATGAGCATTGAAGTAAATGGTGAAAAATTAACCATGCAAAAAGCTCAGCTTCTGCTTAAAGAAACAAATAGGTCTACTAGAGAGGAAGTATATAATAAAATCCAAACAAGAAGATTTGAGGATGAAAAAGCTTTAGATGATTTATTTAATGAACTTATTGAGTTAAGACAAAAGATTGCACATAATGCTGGATTCCAGAACTATAGAGATTATATGTTTGCAGCAATGGGAAGGTTTGACTATACCGCTACTGATTGTTATAGTTTTCATAGTGCAATTGAACAAGAAATTGTTCCAATTATAACTTCCTTTGAAAAGGAAAGAAAAGAAAAATTAGGATACGTAAATTATAAAGCATGGGATACAAAAGTAGATGTTGAAGGATTATCAGCTTTAAAACCTTTTGAAGGAGGAAAACAACTTACAGACTTAACTATAGAATGCTTTAAAAGATTAAAACCCTATTTTGGAGAGTGTATTGCTATTATGCAAGAAATGAAACACCTTGATTTAGAATCAAAAGACGGAAAAGCTCCTGGTGGCTTTATGTATCCATTATATGAAATTGGAGTTCCTTTTATTTATATGAATGCTGTTGGATCTCAAAGAGATTTAGTAACCATGGTACATGAGGGAGGTCATGCTATTCATTCTTTTTTAAGTAGAAATTTAGAATTAACCGAATTTAAAAGCACTCCCTCTGAAATAGCTGAACTAGCCTCTATGAGTATGGAATTATTATCTATGAAACATTGGGATGTATTTTATTCTGATGAGAATGAACTAAAGAGAGCTAAAAAAGAACAATTAGAAAAAGCTTTAGAAGGATTACCTTGGATTGCAGCTATTGACAAATTTCAACATTGGATTTATACCACCAAACATTCTTCTGAGGAAAGAAAACAAAAATGGATTGAGATTGATCAGGAGTTAGGAAACCAAGTGATAAATTGGGAAGGTCAAGAAAATTCTCATGCTATAATGTGGCAGAGACAGTTACACTTATATGAAGTTCCATTTTACTATATAGAATATGGCATGGCACAATTAGGAGCGATTGCCATCTGGAGAGAATTTATCTTAAAGGGTGAGGAAGCTCTAGATAATTATATAGAAGCTCTAAAATTAGGATATACAAAATCTATTTCTAAAATATATGAGACTGCGGGTATAAAGTTTGATTTCTCCGCACCATATGTAAGGGAACTAGCAGAATTCATTAAAATTGAATTATCTAAAATAGATTAAAGAATATTATCTATTTTAAACTATCTATTTTACGTGATATTCTATCCAAATCATCTTTTAACTCATGAAAGTGATTTGAAACATTTTTATTGTCTGAATTAGTACTTTTATCTCTAGATGTTTTCTGAAGTTCTATTTTAGAAACAGATGAAGCTACAATTCCAGTTGGAACCGCAATAATTCCATATCCTAATAACATAATTAGCGAAGCGAAAAGTTTTCCAAATGCAGTAACTGGAACCGCACTTCCATATCCCACTGTAGTTAGTGTTACTATTGCCCAATAAATCGAATTAGGAATGCTTTCAAATCCTTCAGTATTATTACCCAAAGGGCCTTCAACAACATACATTATAGTTCCAATTACAATTACAAATAATAAAACAGTTAAAAGAAAAACAACAATTTTAGGAATTGATTTTCTAAGTGCTATTATCATTGTCTGGCCACCTCTTATATAAGAAGATAAATGAAGAATTCTAAATAACCTAATTAATCTTATCACTCTGATAATCATCAAAAATTGTAAATTAAAAATAAACAATAGATATGTAGGAAGGATTGCTAAAAAATCTACAATTCCCCAAAAAGAAAATATATATTTGAAGGGGTTTTTAATTGTCCAAATTCTTAGAAAATACTCAATTGTA
Organism: uncultured Flavobacteriales bacterium; assembly: GCA_913052655.1. GTDB lineage: Bacteria > Bacteroidota > Bacteroidia > Flavobacteriales > BACL11. The sequence continues at coordinate 6,725 of CAJXFN010000011.1, forward strand.
AATAATATTGTAAAAATCCATTCTAGAGTTCTAAGCAACACGCCGTATTTAATACTAATTGAATCAACACTTTCTAATGATACACAAAGTACAGAAATTACAATACTTATGAGTAGAATTACATCAAACAACTTTCCTTTAGGAGTTTCGGCCTCAAAAATTATATGATATAATTTATTTTTTAGTTTATTATCATTATAGGTGGATTTTAATACCCTCCATATCTTATTTATTCTATTTGTCATAGTTAAAAACTATTTTAAATTCTGAATCATACCAAAATGTATAATTCTCTTTATATTTCTTCTCGATAGATTTTCGTTTTATCTTCATTGTAGGAGTTAATAAGCTATTTTCAATACTCCATTCTTCTTGTAAAACAACTAATCTATGAATCCGCTCATGACTATCTAATTTTAAATTTACAATTTGTAAAGTATCTGATAGATTACTAATTAAATCTAATTTTTCTTTGAAATGACCTCTTTCTGAAAGAGTAATTAAAGCAATAGGTTGAGGAAGTCCATTTCCTACAACACAAACCTGTTCTATATTTTTATTAGTAGAAAGTTTCATCTCAATTGGAGATGGAGCTACATACTTTCCTTTTGAGGTTTTAAAAATATCTTTAACTCTTCCTGTAATTGTTAAAAAACCTTCCTGATCAATTTCTCCTTCATCACCTGTATGCAGCCAACCATCTTTTATAGTTTCTGATGTTTGTTCTTCTTCCTTATAATAGCCATCCATTAAAGCATTATGTTTTATAAGTATTTCATTCTCTTCTGAGAGTTTTACTTCACAAAAAGGTAAGGCTTGTCCAACAGATCCTATTTTTATTTTATTTTTAAAACTCACATGAGAATAGCAGGTATTTTCAGTCATCGCATAAGCTTCTTGAATAGTTATCCCTAATCTAGCAAACCATTTTATTAATGTAGATGGTGTTGGAGCTGCTCCTGTAAAGATATTATTTGCTCTACTTAATCCTAATCCTTTCTGAATCTTCTTTTTTACTAGCGAGGAAATAAAAGGAATTGCTAATAGAATATTTAATTTCTTTTGCGGTAATTTCGATAAAATACCTTGTTGAAATTTTGTCCAAATTCTTGGGACTCCTAAGAAAACAGAGGGAGATGCCTCTGAAAGATTACTTGCAAAAGTATCCAAACTTTCAGCAAAATACACCTTTCCACCTGAATAGATAGATCCCATTTCAACTAATAACCTTTCCGCAATATGACACAAAGGTAAATAGGAAAAGAAAGATTCTTCTTTTAATGAAAGAGCATGAACAGCATTTGTTGTCGCAAAACTAAAATTGTAAAACTTATGCATTACTCCTTTAGGATCTCCTGTTGTCCCTGAAGTATAAATTATGGTTGCTAAATCAGTATCTTCTCTAATTATATTTTGTTCCATTGGAGAAATATCTTCAATCAAATCATTCCATTTAGGGAAATCCTCAGAATAGAACGGATAAGTAATACAATTCATTTCTTCAGGTATACCCCCTTTCATTTTATTAAAATCATCTAATTTACCTACAAATAAAAGTTTAGACTCACTATGAATTAGTATTTTGTTTAAAGTATCTGCGCTTAAATTTGGATATAATGGCACTGAAATATGTCCACTCATCATAATTGCTAAATCAGTCATAATCCAATGAGCACAGTTTTTTGAAAGAATAGCAATCTTACTTTGCTTTTCAAGATTTAAAGACTTTATATACGAAGCCATTTTTCTTACCTGTAACATAGCTTCTTGATAGGTCCAATTATGCCAAATACCCTCAATTGGTTGACTTAAATATAATTGATTGGGCTTTTCTTTTTCCCACCTATACATCATTTCTAATGGAGTTAAATATCTCATAATTTTTTTTATGTGCATAAAAGTATGCATTTTCAAAAATAGGTTATATATAAATATCTATATTTATTATGCATGCATAATAAATATAGATATATTTGTATAAAATTATTTAGATGGAACCAGAAGACACAATTGATTATAACCTAAGAAAAACGTGGTATAGTATAGCAAAATATTATAATAGAACAGCAAATGAGTATATGGGAAGCATGGCTTTAGGAATGATCTTACTAAATATTGATATGTACGAGGGCACACCATCAACTCAACTTGGACCAAATATGGGAATGGAAGCAACATCTCTAACAAGATCTTTAAATAGTTTAGAAAAACTTGGTGTTATAGAAAGAAGAAAAGATCCAAATGATAAAAGAAAAACTATTATTCATCTAACTGAATTCGGCAAGCAAAGAAGAAAAATTGCAAAAAAAACTGTAATAGAACTTAATAATTCCATTTTTGGTGAATTGGAAGATAATGAAATAAAAACATTCTTTAATGTTATAATGAAAATTAATAAAATTATTAGTAAATATTAATTTGGATCAAATGGGTTTATTTAAAAAAGACAAATTTGGTCACATTTTAATTATAAAAAAAATTCTTATAATTATTATAGGAATATTTTCATATAAAAAATTTTCTAGAGAAAAAAAAATTAAAATAGAAGGTACTAGTAATATACCTAATAAAAAATTAAATAATGTTTTATTTATTTCAAATCATCAAACATATTTTTTAGATGCAATTGGAATAATTCACGTATTAAATTCTACAATTAATGGAAATAAAAATAATTTAAATATTTTATCATATTTACTAAAACCTAAATTAAATACCTATTATGTCGCTGCAAAAGAAACAATGAATAGTGGAATAATTCCTAAAATATTATCATATACTGGAGCAATATTAATTGAAAGAACCTGGAGAGAAAACGGAAAAAAAATAAAAAGAGCGGTAAATAATAATGATATAATTAATATAAATAAAGCCTTGAAAGAAGGTTGGTTAATTACTTTTCCACAAGGAACAACAAAAAATTCAGGCAAGATAAGGAAGGGTACTTCTCATATAATATTAAATAATCAACCATTAGTAATACCAATTGTTATTAATGGATTTGCTGATAAATTTGAAAAAAAATCTTTAAGTATAAAAAACCCTGAAAAAGAAATTTCAATTACATTTAAAAAACCTTTAAAAATAAATTATAAAAAGGATTCAATTGATGATATAACATTGAAAATAAAAAAATCATTAGAACTATAATACATAGAAATGAAATTCACAATATTTAATTTTGGAGAAGAACTTCAAGAGGGGTTGGAAATGATGGGATTTGAAATAGCAACTCCAATCCAACAACAAGCAATACCAATCATCCAGAATAACATAGATTTAATTGCCTGTGCACAAACAGGAACTGGAAAAACTGCCGCTTTTGTCCTTCCTATTTTAGATAAACTAACTAAAAAAAAATCTAACAATAAAGTAAATACTATTATCATTGCTCCTACCAGGGAACTTGCTAAACAAATTGATAGGCAAATTGAAGGCTTCTCATACTTTACTAATTCTTCTTCCTACCCTATTTATGGTGGAGGTACTGGTGTAGAGTTTGATAACCAAAAACAAGCTTTAAAAAATGGAGCAGATATCATTATCTGCACGCCAGGTAGATTATTAGCTCATTTAGATTTTAATTATTTTGACACCTCTGGAGTAGAACATTTAATTTTAGATGAGGCAGATAGAATGTTAGACATGGGCTTTTATGAGGACATCATGAAAATTGCAAGGGCACTACCAAAGAAAAGACAGAATCTATTATTTTCAGCAACCATGCCTCCAAAAATCAGACAGTTAGCAAACAATATACTCAAAAATCCAAAGAATATCAGTATAGCAATATCCAAACCAGCTGAAGGGCTTACTCAACATGCTTACATGACCCACGATAATCAAAAAGTAAAATTAGTAAGAGCAATCCTAGAAAAAAAAGGTAATGATTTAAGTCATGTATTGGTATTTGCTTCCAGCATAAAAAGTGTAAGAGAAATTAAAAAAACACTTAATAAATCAGGAATGAGAGCATCTGAAATGCATTCAGGATTAGATCAAGAAAAAAGAGAACAAACTATCCGTGATTTTAAAAATAAGAAAATAAAGATCTTAGTTGCAACAGATATCTTATCAAGAGGGATTGACATTAAAGGGATCGAGTTAGTAATAAACTATGAAGTCCCTCATGATGCCGAGGACTACGTACATAGAATAGGAAGAACCGCTAGAGCAGACAGAACAGGCGAAGCGATAACTTTCATTAATCCAAAACAAGTAAAAAACTTTATGGAAATTGAAAAGTTGATTGAAAAAGAAGTTCCTAAGTTAGATCTACCAAATGGTTTTGAAAAAGCTCCTGAATATAAATTAGTTAATAATAATAATAAGAAGAAGAAGAAGAAGAAGAAGAAAAAAAATTGGAAGAATTCGAAGAAGAAACCTACCTCTCCAATATAGGAGCATGATGTTCTTTTATCCTTGCATCAATAACAGGAATAGTACAGGAGAAATGTTTATTATTAATTTCTGAATTTAATCCATATATATCATTTGCGGGACTAGAACGAGTAAAAGTAACCCACAACCAATTAGAAAAATCTTCACTTACAAATTGTGAGTCATCTACTAAAGTAATAAGTCCTATTCCATTTAAATCTTGTTGTTCTAAACTAAAAACTAAATCTTTAATCTCTCCTTTTCCTTCAACAACTAAATTTCCACTGCTTACTAAATTAGGATTTGAAAATCCCTTGGGTAATTTAATTTGCATTAAACTTTCTAAAAGTTTTCTTTTTATATCACCTGCAGCAGCTATAACAACTTTAGAACCTTCATTAAGTCCATCCCCACTATAATCTAAAGTATCTATAGTTGTTTTAGTTTGAAAATGCAAGTCTCTATCCCAATCTACCCTCTCGAGAAAATGGGTAAAATATTCCTTCTCATTATTTACATTAGGTCCATTTTCCTCATCACAAATAAATAAGTATTTAGCTAAGGAAACTTGTCCTGTTCCCAAAATACGATTTGCAATAGTCAATAACTCTTGTGGTTTTTTAGTTGGATTAAAAGGAGTGTATCTTTCACTACCTACCGCTAATAATAATGGATGAACACCAGCTTCATCAACTGCATTTAAAGATTTTACTCCAGGAATTTCTTTTTCTATAGCCTTTCCACTAATTTCATGAATTAATGCACCAAACTGAGAATCCTCTTGTGGAGGACGACCCACAACTGTAAAAGGCCAAATACCATTCTCTTTTGCGTAGACCTTGTGTACTTTTAGTACAGGAAAGTCATGTACTAAACTATAATAACCTAAATGATCTCCAAATGGACCTTCAGGTTTTAAATCATTGGGATGTAGCTCTCCACAAATTACAAAATCGGCATCTGCAGAAATAGTATATCCATCTTTCTTTGCATATCTAAACCTTCTTTTTGCTAATACTCCAGCAAAAGACAATTCTGACATTCCCTCAGGAAGTGGCATAACAGCTGCAAAAGTATGTGCAGGAGGGCCACCTACAAAAATAGACACCTTTAAAGGTTCTCCTTTTTTAATTGCTTTTTTCTGGTGCACTCCTATTCCTCTATGGATCTGATAATGCATACCAACTTCTTTATTCAACTCATAATCATTTCCTGAAATTTGTATACGATACATTCCTAAATTTGAGTTTAGAATTCCTGGATTCTCTATATCTTCTGAATATACTTGAGGCAAAGTAATAAACGCTCCACCATCCTCTTTCCAACATTTTATTTGAGGTAATTCCTCTATCCTAATTTCTTTAAATGATTTTGGTAAAGCAACTTTTTTAGGAATGGAATAAATTCCATTTAATAGTGTAAAAAATGATTTGAAAGGATTTTTTAATGCATTTAAAGGGTTTAATTTAAAATCAATTAAGTCCTTAACTACATCTATACTGTTTCGAAAAATGAACTTACCTCTATCTAATGTTCCAAACAAATTAGAAGAGGCTTTATATTTTGTACCCTTGATATTTTCAAACAATAGTGTTTTTTTACCTTCTTTAAACTCATTCAAATGAATAGAAGCCATATCTAAATCAGGATTTACTTCTTCTGAGATAATTCTTACTTCTCCATTTTTAAATAAATCTGAAATACATTGATGTAAACTTTTATAAGACATTATGCAAAAATAAAAAAAGGAAGTCTATTTGACTTCCTCTTTTTTTTAATATTAATAAAAAATTATCTGTTTTCAATATTGACATATAATCTTTCCGGATATCCGGTATAAACTTGTCTTGGTCTACCAATTGGTTCCTGATTTTCTCTCATTTCTTTCCATTGTGCAATCCAACCGGGAAGTCTTCCTAAGGCAAACATTACTGTAAACATATCTGTTGGAATACCTAAAGCTCTATAAATAATCCCAGAGTAGAAATCTACATTAGGATATAATCCTCTTGCTTTAAAATATTCATCATTAAGTGCAACTTGTTCTAACTTTTTAGCAATATCCAACACAGGATCTTCTATTCCTAATTCATTTAAAACATCATCAGCTGCCTTTTTTATAATTGTCGCTCTCGGATCAAAGTTTTTATATACTCTGTGTCCGAATCCCATTAATCGGAAAGAATCTGATTTATCTTTTGCCTTAGCAACATATTTATCTACATCACCACCATCTCCCTTTATCTTTTCTAACATCTCAATTACTGCTTGATTTGCTCCACCGTGAAGAGGACCCCATAAGGCTGCAATCCCCGCAGAAACAGAGGCGTATAAACTAGCATGAGATGAACCCACAATTCGAACAGTAGAAGCAGAACAGTTTTGCTCGTGATCTGCATGTAAGATTAATAATTTGTCAATAGCCTTTGCAACTACAGGACTAATCTCCTTTTCAAAAGTAGGAAGTCCAAACATCATATGCATGAAATTTGCTGTATAACTCAATTCATTTTTAGGATACATTATTGGTTGTCGCATCCTATTTTTATAACTCCAAGCTGCTAAAGTTGGAAGTTTTGCTATAGCTCTAATTATTGTTCCATTCACTTCTTCTTTTGACCTATTTGGATCTAAAGATTTAGGATAAAATGCTGTTAAAGAAGAAACTAATGAAGATAAGACACCCATTGGGTGAGCTTTAGATGGGAAACCATCTAGTATAGATTTTACATCTTCATGAACTAATGAATGATGAGTAATTTCATCAATAAAAAAATCTAACTCTGATTTAGTAGGAAGCTCCCCATAGATAAGCAAATACGCAACTTCTAAAAAAGTTGCTTTTTCTGCCAATTCTTCAATAGAATAACCTCTATATCTTAAAACTCCTTCTTCTCCATTTAAAAAAGTAATTGCACTCTCTGTAGAACCAGTATTTTTAAAACCTCTATCTAAGGTAATTAATCCTGATTGGGACCTAAGTTTACTTATATCTAATGCGTTTTCATTTTCAGTACCAGTAATTACTGGTAAATCATATACATTTCCTTCAAAGTGTAATTCTGCTTTCTTTCCCATTCCTTTTATTTTTTCTTGTATTTTTTTACTTATTTATAAATTTAAAATTCTTACCCGTGTAGATTGCATGATCTCCAAGAGTTTCTTCAATTCTTAACAATTGATTATATTTTGCCATTCTATCAGAACGAGAAGAAGATCCTGTTTTGATTTGACCACAATTAAGCGCTACTGCCAAATCTGCAATAGTCGTATCTTCCGTTTCACCCGACCTATGACTCATTACAGATGTATAAGAACTATTGTTAGCCATTTTTACAGCATTAATAGTCTCTGTTAAAGTTCCAATTTGATTAACTTTAATTAGTATTGAATTTGCAATTCCTTTTTCAATTCCTTTATACAGTCTATCAACATTTGTAACAAACAAATCATCTCCAACAAGTTGAACTCTGTCTCCTATCCTGTCGGTTAATTTTTTCCAACCATTCCAATCATCCTCATCTAACCCATCTTCAATAGATAAAATTGGGTATTTTTCTGTCCAATCCACCCAAAAACCTACCATTTGACTAGGGGTTAATTTTTCTCCTGTAGATTGGTGAAAATGATACATATTTTCATCAGAATTATAAAATTCGGAAGCTGCGGCATCAATTGCAATATACATGTCTTCACCTGGAATATAACCTGCGGATTCAATTGCTTTTAACACGATCTGAATTGCTTCATCATTGGATCCTAAATTAGGAGCAAATCCTCCTTCATCACCTACATTTGTAGAATAAGCTTTTGATTTTAATTCCGCTTTCAAATGATGGAAAACCTCTGTACCCATTTTTAGAGCCTCAGAAAAACAGCTTGCGCCCACAGGCATTACCATAAATTCTTGAAAATCTATACTGTTATCAGCATGAGAACCACCATTTAAGATATTCATCATTGGAATAGGTAATTCTAAAGCATCTGCACCTCCAATATAATTAAATAAAAATTGTTCAGATTCTTTAGCAGCAGCTTTTGCACAAGCCAACGAAACAGCCAACATAGCATTAGCACCTAAACTCGCTTTATTTGGAGTTCCGTCTAAATCAATCATCTTATGATCAATTAATTCCTGTTCTCTTACATCTATTCCATATAACTCTGAATTAATAGATGTCTTAATATTTTGAACCGCATTTAAAACACCTTTACCTAAATACTTAGATTTGTCCCCATCTCTTAGTTCTACCGCTTCATATTTTCCAGTAGAAGCACCAGAGGGTACAGCTGCTCTACCCATTACTCCAAGGTCTGTATAGACCTCCGCTTCAACAGTAGGATTTCCTCTAGAATCTAGAATCTGTCTTGCATGTATATTTACAATTCTTCCCACTAGCTATTTTTTATATTTTTTACAAATTCATCAAACAAATACCTTGAATCATGAGGACCAGGCGAAGACTCTGGATGATACTGAACAGAAAAACAATTTTTGTTAGTTAATCTAATACCTTCTACCGTTTCATCATTTAAGTTTATATGAGTAATCTCAACATTTTCATTGTTTAATATATCCTTTTTAGAAATTCCAAAACCATGATTTTGAGATGTTACCTCTGCTTTGCCAGTAGATAAATTCTGAACTGGATGGTTAATTCCCCTGTGACCATTATGCATTTTATAAGTTGAAATTCCTTCAGAAAGAGCTAGAGCTTGATGTCCTAAACAAATCCCAAAAACAGCTCTACCGTCATTAGTTATCTTTTTTACTTCTTCAATTACTTCTGGCATTGCTGAAGGATCTCCAGGTCCATTTGAGAGGAAAAATCCATTTGGATCCCATTTTTTCATCTCTTCATAAGTAGAATGCATAGGAAATACTTTAAGATAACATCCTCTATCAGTTAAACATCTCAATATATTTTTTTTCACACCTAAATCTAACACTGCTATCTTTATATCAGAATTTTCATCTCCAATAAAATAACTTTCCTTAGTAGTAACAGAAGATGATAATTCTAGTCCTTCCATAGAAGGAACAAGTTTAAGTTGTTCTTTTAATGAGTCGATCTGTAAATTTTCATTAGATATTATTGCATTCATAGCACCCTTATCTCTAATGTGTTTTACTAATGACCTTGTATCAACATCAGAAATTACAACTTTATTTTCTTTTTCAAAATATTCTTGTAAAGACATATCCGCCCTTGGTCTTGAATAACCAGAATTAAAGTTCTTACAAATTAATCCTGCAATTTTCATTCCTTCAGATTCTTCTTCTTCTTTATCCACACCATAATTACCAATGTGAGCATTTGTAGTAATCATTAGCTGACCATAATATGATGGATCTGTAAAGACTTCCTGATACCCTGTCATTCCTGTATTAAAACATAATTCACCAGTAGCTGTTCCTATAGCTCCTGCTGATTTACCATAGAAGATTGTTCCATCCTCTAGTACTAAAATTGCTTCTTTTTTATTTAGATATTTCATATTTAATTTAAGTTATAAAAAAAGGATAAAACAAAATATGTTTTATCCTTAAATTAATATACTCATATTTTATTTTATTTAACCTATATTAGTCTGCTTTCTCTTCTTCTAAGGTCTCATTAGAATCATCTTTTTTTTCAGATTCCGTTTCAATCTTCTCTTCAGTATTTTCAACATTTTGCTCTTCCTTAGATTCTTCTATAGGTTCCGTTTCAATTTTCTCTACGGTACTTTCTTCTTCTTTTGTTTCTTCAACCTTTTGTAAAGTTGTTTCTGCATCTATAGTAGAATCCTCAACTTTAGAGGTCTTTTCATTTACAATTTCTACATTTTCAGCATCTTTTAATACTGGAGTTGAAGATGCAGATTTCGTGGCTCCTCTTCTTCTAGTTTTCTTTTTCTTTGGTTTATCAGTAATATAAATTTCATTATAATCTACTAATTCAATATATGCCATCTGAGCATTATCACCTAATCTATTATTAAGTTTAATAATTCTAGTGTATCCCCCTGGTCGATCTGAAACTTTAGTTGCAATATCTCCAAAAAGTTCCGTAATTGCCTCCTTTTGTTTTAAATAACTAAAAACAGTTCTACGAGAATGTGTAGTATCGTTTTTAGATTTTGTAATTA
>CAJXFN010000012.1 GCA_913052655.1 uncultured Flavobacteriales bacterium
GGTTCTAAAAATGTAAAATTAATAACTAATGGATTTGATGAAGATGATTTTAATGTATCAAACAAAGAGAGTGACACTTTTGTTATTGGACATTTTGGATTGTTAAATCATTTAAGAAACCCTAAAAATTTATGGAAAACACTTAATGAAATATGTGATGAAAATCCTGAATTTAATGAGAAATTAGAGATAAGACTTTCTGGTAATATCGATACGAAAGTTTTACAAAGTATTACTCAATATTTTTATCTAAAAAATAAAGTAAAAGTATTAGGATATTTGAGTCATAATGAAGTTCTAAACGAATATAATAATTCTTCTATATTATTGTTATTATTGTTTAATTCTGAAAGTGGAAAAGGAAATTATCCTGGAAAGATTTTTGAATATTTTGCGTCTCAACGATCTATTTTAGCTTTTGGCCCAAATAATAGTGATACTCAGAATCTTATAAAAAAAATACGTAGAGGACACTATTTTACATATGAAAATAAAAATTTGAAAGAGAAGATTTTAGATTTGTTTAAAGAAAGTGATAAAGTAAATATCTCAGATGATATTCACGAATTTACAAGAGAGAATTTAACCAAAAAACTTTCAGATTTATTAAATGAGATTTAATGGGAATAGTTAGAAAACAAAGTATTCAGAATTCAATTTATTTTTATATAGGCTTACTATTTGGAGCTCTTTCTACTATTGTTTTATATCCTAATGCATTTAATTCTCATCCAGAACATTTAGGGTTACTTCAAATAATTGTAGCTTATTCTACAATTATTTCGACATTTTCTTTTTTAGGAACTCCAAAAACTTTAATTAGATTTTTTCCTAAGGTTGAAAATAAGAATCAATTAATTTCTCTTTCTTTTTTAATTCCTATAATTGGATTTCTTTTTGTTGTTTTATTATATTTTTTATTTAAGGAACCATTCTTAGATTTTATAAAGCCACAGTCTTTAGAAACAAAAGAGATTTTAACTTATAATCTGTTGAAAGAAAATTTTCATCTAGTGTTTTTAATGGTAGCATTTCTTTCTTTTTTTGAAGTATTTTCCTCATTGTCTCGTTCTTTGCTAAATGCGACTATACCTATTTTTCTTAAAGAGGTATTTTTAAAAGGGATGAATATTTTACTATTATTTTTACATTGGTTTAATTATATAGATTTTCCATTATTCTTAAACTTATACATCTCATTATATCTAATAATGACAATTATATTATCAATAAGTATCTTTAAAACATTTAATTACACTCCAACACTTGTATTTACAGATTTAGAGAATAAGAAGTTATTTTTATTTGGATTATATGTATTAGTTGGAGGAGCTTCTGCAATGTTAGTTAGTAAGGTGGATATGATGATGATTGGTAAATTTATTGGATATCAAGAAGTTGCTTTTTATACTGTTGCTTTTTTCATAGGTAACGTAATAAGAGTTCCTGCTAGAGCAATAGGTTCTATTGCAACTCCACTTTTAGCTAAAGCATGGGAGAGGAATGATATTAATGAGATTAGTAGGATATATTCAAAATCTTCTATAAACCAATTGATTATTGGAGGTTTAATATTTCTAGGTTTATGGTTAAATATAGATGATGGATTGAGTTTGCTTCCTGAAAAGTTTCAAGGAGGAAGAATAGTAGTTTTATTTATTGCATTTTCTCAATTATTTAATATTACAACTGGGGCAAATGGAATTATCATTGTGAACTCTAGATACTATAAATTTGACTTATATGCAAACTTTATTCTTTTGTGTATAACTCTGTATACTAATTATTTATTTATCCCAGATAGTAGTCCATTATCAAAATATGATATTGTTGGGATCAATGGAGCCGCCTTTGCGACAGCGTTGTCTGTATTAATCTTCAATTTCATAAAGTTATTATATTTATATTTTAAAATGAAGATACAACCATTTGGAATTCAAACTATAAAAGTAATAATACTTATTTTACTTACATATTATATAGTTGATTTAATTCCTGAAATAAATCATGTGATTTACAATATCATTTTTAAATCATTAGTTATTTTTTCTCTGTATAGTTTATTAATTGTACTCTTTAAACCTTCTGAAGATATAATTAAATTTATGAAAGATTTGTGGAGTAATTTTAAAAGGGTTTAATATCCTATTTTATTCATGTTTTCTTCACATATCTCATAGATTTTAGAGTAATTTTCGTCTCCAAAAAATACTTTTACATCTTGATTTTTTCTTCTTCCTTTTGGTTGAAATTGCTTATCAAGTAAATGTGATATTTCTCCATTTTGAGTTAGCTCTAATTTTTTGGCTAATAATTGTATTGTATTACTCTTATCAGATATGAAATCTTCATATTTTACTAATATGATATTTTCCTTATTATCTAAGTAAACATTACTGATAGTATTCCACCTTTCAGCAAGAACTTCAATATAGTGATTTTTTGAACCCCCAATCCATTTATTATTTAGTAATAACTTCCAAGAGTGAAAGAATTTTTTTCTGTCTTTTTCATTTAGTAAATTTTTTTTTCCCTTAACATCTAATCTATCTAATATACTTCTGATATTATCAAATGGATTTCTTATTATCATTACAAATTTTGATTCAGGATATTCTGTTTTAAGTTCATCAAAAAAGATAGATAAATGAGGTTCCTTTATTATTTCTGCAGAAAATTCAACTTTATTTTTATTTATAAAATCTTTAGTGCTTATCTTTTTAAATTTCCAATTTGTAAAATGTGAAGAGCGAAAACCACTTAAGAATAAATCAATTGCAGTAATTTTACCTGAGAAAGATCCTAATAAAGAAGCGATTGCTGAAGTTCCTGACTTTTGATTTCCTAGTATAAAAATAGGATAGGGGTTTATTTTTCTATTTATACATTTAAATTTATAAATAAGTGTACGAAAAGAAAATCCAATATCTCTAGATAATGGTTTTAAGGAAATAGGTAGTATTTTATTTATGATTCCCATTTTATAATAGCTAATTTACAATTAAAAATTACTTTATTTTAGATAAATTTGCCAAAATGAAGAAAGAAAATATAATATTTATTTATCCAAAATTATTTACTTTTATTAAAACAGAGATAAAGATTTTAGAATCAGAGTTTAAAGTTATCAGTATTAAACAGAATTGGTCTAATAAAATAATTTTACCATTCAACTTCATTATTCAATTCTTTTTTTTGATTTTCAACCTTCATAAGTCTAATATAATTTTAGTTTCTTTTGGTGGATATTGGTCTTTTTTTCCAGCTTTATTTGGTAGAATGTTTAATAAGAAGGTTGCTATTGTAGTACATGGAACAGATTGTGTTTCATTCCCTGAAATAAACTATGGTAACCTGAGAAGTTCTTTAATGAGTTGGTTTACTAAAAAGTCATATCAACTTTCAAATTTAATTCTTCCTGTAAGTGAATCTTTAGTATATACAGAAAATACTTATTACGCGCTTGATAAATTAAAATTTGGATATACATATCACCTTAAAAACATAAAAACTCCTTACAAAGTAATACCAAATGGACTAATAACTGAAGACTGGGAAAGTAATTGTGTTGAGAAACAGATGAATACTTTTATTACTGTTATGACCAATGATCAGATCAAAAGAAAAGGTGGAGATTTAATAATAGAAGCAGCAAAAGAATTGAAACATTGTACCTTTTATTTTGCTGGAACCAATAATTTTAAAAGTGAAGATATTCACCTAGAAAATGTAAAATTCTTAGGAAAGTTAACTCCTGCTGAACTAAAAAAATATTATAATAAAACTCAATTTTATCTTCAGTTGTCTAATTTTGAAGGTTTTGGAGTTGCAATTTGTGAGGCTATGTTGTGTAAATGTGTTCCGATAGTTTCTGATGTAAACTTTTTACCAGAAATTATAGGAGATTCAGGTTTTGTTCTTAGAAAAAGAGATAAAAAAATGCTGATTGTTTTATTAGAAGAAGCAATGTCATCTAAAATAGAAGAACTATCTAAATTATCAAAACAAAGGATAAAACAAGAGTTTTCTGTGAACAATAGAAAAGAAATGTTAATTTCTAATTTAAAAAATTTAAAATGAAGAATTTATTTCACATAGGATATCATAAGACCGCTACTACTTGGTTTCAAAAGAAATTTTATCCGTTTTTAGAAAATTATATTCAAGTAGAAAGAAGTAAAATTCGAGATTTCTTTTATGAAAATAAATTCCAGGACTTTAGCTCAGATAAAAATCTAATTTTTTGTGATGAGGAACTTTCTGGAAACATACATAACGGAGCTTATTTAGGCTTGTTTTCAGAGTATATAGCAACAAAAATTTCAAAATTTGAGAATCCTCAAGTAATTATATTTATTAGAAATCAATATGATATTATTGTGTCTTCGTATTTACAATATATTAAGGAGGGAGGCAATTATTCTTTTTTAAGATATATTGAACATAAAGAATTTGATAGGAGTAATAGAACTTCTTTATTTTCTTTTTCTCATTTTGATTTTCATAATTTAATCCTTACATATGAGTCTTTATTAGGAAAAGAAAATGTTCATGTATATTTATTTGAAGATTTTTTATCAGATCAAAAATCATTTATATCCTCATTTATTAAAAATCATAACTTAGAAATTGATATTGAGAAAATTGATTTTACTAAAAATAATAACTCGTATTCATATATTAGTTTATTTCTTGCTAGAATAATAAATGCATTTACTCGAAAGAATGTATTGTATAAATATTATATTGTTCATTTACCTTTTATTTACGAGTATGCTAGAGAAATATTAAGAAGAATTAAGATATTCCCTGTTAAAAGTAAGTCATTTATAAATGAAGAATTAAAACAATTAATAAAACAAAAATACTCAGAATCAAATAAGAGTTTAATTAATGAATACAATTTAGATTTAGAAAAATATAACTATCCATTATAGATTATTTTGTTCCCAATTCCAAGCATCTATCATAGCTTGTTTTAAACTCTTTTCTGATTGCCAATCTAATTCTTGTTTTATAAGTGTGCCATCTGAGTATATTTGTTCTATATCACCATTTCTTCTTTTGCCTATTGAATAGTTAATTTTGAGATTAATTGCCTTTTCAAATTCTTTAATTACTTCTAATACACTAACTCCTTTTCCAGTTCCGACATTAAAACAATATTTACCAGAATTTTTAATTAGGTAATTTAATGCTGAAACATGAGATTTTGCTAAATCTACTACATGAATATAATCTCTAATACAGCTTCCGTCTGGTGTATTGTAATCATTGCCAAAAACAATTATTTTTTCTCTCTTTCCAATTGCAACTTCTGTGATAATAGGAATAAGATTAACAGGATTATCTGAAGAATAATCTCCTATTAATGAGGAAGAATGCGATCCGATAGGATTAAAATATCTTAAAGAAATACTATTACAAACATCTTTTTCTAAAAGCTTTTCGCAAATTTGCTTAGTTTCTGCATACGGAGATTCCGCTTTTTTAAATGGAGCATTTTCAGTGACAGGTAAGACATCTGGATTTCCATAAACTGTGCAAGAAGATGAAAAAATTATATTTCTTATATTATATTTTTTCATGTTTTTTAGAATAACCTGTAACGAACCTACGTTATTTTTGTGGTATTTTTCAGATTTTTTTAAGGATTCTTCTACTGATTTAAAGGCAGCGAAATGTATTAATCCTTCAATATTATTCTCGTTTAAAAATATTTTTTCAATTTGCTTATAATTAGTACAATCTGCATTATACCACTTTATTTCTTTACCTAAAATTTTAGCAATTCCTTCAATATTTTTGATAGAGGAGTTACATAAATTATCTATAATAATTGGAGTGAATCCAGCGTTATAAAGTTCAACAACCGTATGAGAACCTATGTATCCAGCTCCGCCTGTTACTATAATTTTTTTTTCTTTCATTAAAAGGACCTACCTATTCCAAGTATCCATCTGAATTGATAATATTCTTCTAGATAGGGTGGTCTATTAAGAAATAAGGGTAAGTCTAATCTAATAATTAACGGTTTTGGTTTTTCTAGAGGACCCCAATTTCTATGAGTATAAATGAAACCAACTCCAGCGTCTGCTCTTATGTCAGAAATTGCTGATGTATAGTTTTTTCTATTAATATGTTCTATATTTATTACTCCAGCATCTGCAAATAGATAGGATCCAATTCCATTTCTTCTAATTGTGTAAGGAAGATATGAAGAAAAATCTATTTCAGTAGTAAAAGAAGCTCCTGATGTTCCGTAATTCGTATTTCTTATTAGATTTCCACTCTCATCATATTCTGGAGCTAGGTAACCTGAATAACCTCTTAAATTAAGTCCTCCTCCCATGTGATAATTTCCTAAGTTGTAATTAAAATCGAAATCATCTAAATTAAAAATTCCGCTTGTTCTGGTGAATTTATTATTAGACATTTCTTCAGCATTGGCCCCTGCAAGTCCTAAAAGACTTTCATTTGCCCAATTTGAACCTTTCCCTAGCTGAAAATAACCTCTAGTATTAATCTTTAGTTTTGCATATTTATTATTATTAATTGCAGTTAGAGACACTAAACTATAATTGTAATCAGAACCTAAAGTAGATGTCTTTAAATCTAATTTTAGATTTCCATTTCCATAGCTATATTTGTATTTTCTTTCTAAAGCTATATCAATTCGGTTGTTTAATTTTGATTTAGTCCAATCATTTAATAGATAATTATCAGAGGAATTTTTAGATCTATATAAAGAGATTAGATTTACGGAAATTTTATTCTTATCTTTTTTGTCTTCTTTTACCAATGATAATTTATTTGATAAAAGTCCAAAATTGTGACTGCTATATGCATAAACTCGACTATTTTTATATAATTTATCAAGATTTGTGTTATAACTTAGTCTGTAAGATAGGTCATTAAAATCAGAATAATTTGGTTTGTCTCTATCTTGAGCAACACCTGAATTCATCCATAGGTTTGCATCAAAAAGGTGATGATGTCTTAAATATCCACCATTAATATTTAATCCCAATTTTATTCCATCTGTAGAGTTCCACCAAATATTTGGTTGATATTTAATTTCATAATTTTTCCAATCCGCGTATTCCCATAAATTATCATTAAAATTCAGTGTAATATTTCCTTTAGAACTATTATTTGGCATATAGGAATCTGCTAATCTGTTACTAGGGTCAATCTTTACCTCTTTAATACCTGAGGGTATACTTAATGTAACTTCATATTTTGGTTGCAATAAATCCCACGCATGCCATTTTTCAAGTACAGTGGCATCTGTTTTCTTAATAAACCAATGATTTGGAATGTGATAATCATAAATTTTTCCATCATTAGCTGTTACTGTAAAATCTATTGGCATTTGCATCCTACCGTATCTTGTGAAAGTAACAGTATTATTTTTATGAGTAACACCATAGTCTATTCTTTTTTCTGTTTCTAACCACTGATCAAAAAACCAATTAAGATCGACTTTCGTAAATTGTATTATTGAATTTCTAAAATCTTCAGTGTATGGATGAGCAATTTTCCAAGTTTCAAAGTAGTGTTTCATTGCATCTAAAAATAATTCATCACCTAAGACGTATTGTAGATTATATAACATTGCTGCTGTTTTATAATAGACATGTCTGTACCCTCCTCCATGACCAAGTGCCCCATTAAAACAGTCAGAGTGTGTCGAAATTATTGGATCATTTTGCTTTGTTGCGTCATTGATATATGAGTAATAAACTCTACTGTCTATAGCTTTAATACGATTTAAATATTTTTTTTTGTATTTGGAATGAGGTTTACTTGTAACTAAATTCTCTCCATCAATCTTTATTAATGCCCATGCTGTTAAAAATTGGGCAAATCCTTCGTCAAGTAAAGCTCTATAAGTTTCATTATTTCCAACTTGTCCAAAAAACCAGTTATGTCCGATTTCATGAGCTAATAGACCCCTATATCCCGGATCATAACCTCTGTCAAGAGTCATCATAGGATACTCCATTCCGTCTCTAGCATCTGCAACAATCATTTTATGATATGTGTATCTTCCAAAATCTTCAGAAAATATTTGGATACATTTAGCTGAGAATTCTGCTGCATTTTGCCATCGACTACAATGAGGTTCTTGAACTAAAGAATAACTTACTTTATCTTCCCACCATTTTTCACCAATTCTGTAATTTGGATTGGCAGTAAATCCAAAGTCATGGACATTTTCTGCATGAAATTTAAATGTTTTTGTTTCTCCCTCTGTGTATTTAGTAATTATTGATGGTGGACTATTCCAAGGTTTATTTTCAAAGTTATTTATGTCTAATTTTTCTCTTAAATCCTTTGGATATACTTCATCTCTATTTAACATATATCCTGTACCATCTACTACATAGTTAGATGCAAAAGTTAATTCAACATCAAAACAACCAAAATCTCCATAAAATTCTTTTCCTAAATGTTGATCTTTAGTCCATCCAAATTTTGCATCATATACACAAATTCTTGGGTACCAATGTACTCCGTTATAGTGTCTAAATCCCCATGAATCAAATACTTTCATCCTTCTTCTTACTTCTCCATCATCGAAATATGTTTTAAAATCCATTGAAAACTTTATATTACCCCCAGAGATTAAAGTTTTAGGAAGGTATACTTTTAAGACGGTATTATCTAATTCACTTCTTACATCAATTCCATCAACTTTAATATTTTCAACAATAGTTCCTAAACCTTGAGATTCATATTTTCCATATTTTGGATTTACACCATTTTGTTTTTGTAAATCATCATAATAAGACCCAGGTTGAAAAGCATTTTGATACAAATGAAAATAAACAAAATCTAAATCATCTGGTGAATTATTCCAGTAAGTTAAAATTTGAGTTGCTGTGAGGATATCTGTTTTTTCATCGACTGAAGCTTTTATTTCATAGTGTACATCTTGTTGCCAGTAGGCTGCATGTGGCATTTTATTTTTCCAATAATTTGGATTATCTACATTTCTATAAGTATTTGGAGATGATAATGGATCGTAAGAATGTTGAGCGTTTAGAACAAAAACAAACAAAACTATACATATTGTTAGTAGTTTTTTCATAATCAATAATTTAGGATTGCCAATTTACAAATCAGTATTTAATTTACAATGTTTTTTTAAGGCAAAAATACTAGCGTTTATTTCAAATCCTGTAAGTAAAATAATAGAGTTAAAATACATCCAAATTAAGATGATAATTAAAGTTCCAATAGATCCATAAATCTGATTGTATTGTGCAAAATTGTTGATGTAGTAACTAAATAAAATAGAAGTAATGATTACAAAAAGAGATGCGAAGATAGTCCCTGGACTCAAAACCTTCCATTGTACTTTTAAGTTTGGAGCTAAATAAAATAATAAAGATATTCCAAGAAGTAAGAATGTAGATAATAAAAACCACCTTCCAATTGTAAATAAATATAAATATTCTGAAGAAATTGCTCCACCAGTAAGAAGACTTTCTAGAAAAGATTTGCTGAAGATTATTATAGTAATTGTTAATATTAGAATTAATGCTAATATTAATGTTAAAACTAATGACAATGATCTTTGGTATAAATAAGATCTAGATTCTCTTATGTGATAAGAAGAGTTGAAAGCTTCTATAAGGGCACTTACACCATTTGTAGAGAAGTATAAAGCTAAGATAAAACCAACTGATAGTAGACCTCCTCTAGGGTTATTAACAATATCATCTATAGTTTTAAATGCCATTTGATTAGTTGACTCTGGTAGCACTGTTGCTAATAATTCCATTAATGTTTCTTGAAATCCTTGAATTGGGATGTAAGGAATTAGTGTAAATAAAAAAATCACAGCTGGAAAGAAAGCTAAGAAAAAATTAAAAGCTAAAGAAGATGCTCTAGTGGTAATTGCTCCCTCCATTAGACCTTTCCAGAAGAAAATAGTTACATCATAAATACTCAGTCCTTCAAAACCCCATGGTTTGACCTTTTTAGACCATCTTTTTATGATATTTTCTTTCATTTTAAGACTTTTAAGCTCATATCAAAGTTTTTTACAGTATGAGTAAGTGCTCCAACAGAAATATAATTTATCCCGCATTTGGCATATTCTATGATAGTTTTCTCAGTTATTCCTCCACTAGATTCTGTTTGGCATTTATTTCCAATTATTTCTACTGCTTTTCTGGTGTTTTCGTAGTCAAAATTATCCAATAGAATTCTTTTAACACCTCCCTCTAATAAGATTTTATTTACTTCTTCTAGATTTCGTGCTTCCACAATAATTTCTAGTTTTTTATTATTGTACTTTAGATATTGTTTTGTTTTTTGAATTGCTTGCGAAATACCTCCCGCAAAATCAATATGATTGTCTTTTATCATAATCATGTCGTATAAACCAAATCTATGATTTACACCACCGCCTATTCTTACTGCCCATTTTTCTAATTTCCTATTTAGAGGAGTAGTTTTCCGAGTATCTAATAATTTACAATTTGTTGTCGATATTAAAGAATTGAGATAAGAGGTTTTAGTAGCAATCGCACTCATGCGTTGCATACAATTTAATACCAATCGTTCTGCAGTTAATATAGAAATAGAATTTCCCTCTACTACAAATGCTACATCTCCAAATTTTACGTTATCTCCATCTTTTACATGGAATGTTATTTTTAATGAATCATCAACATGATTAAAAATCATTTTAGCAAGTTCTAATCCTGCAATAATTCCTTCATCTTTTACAATTAAATGGGCTTTGTTTCTTGCTTCTATTGGGATAGACGCCATAGAGGAATGGTCTCCATCACCTATATCTTCTTTTAGGGAGTCTGTTATAAACTTTTTAAAATCTTTCTCTAACATGAAGATACTTATTATTAATATTGCCAAAAATACAAAAAAATGAAGATTGTATTCCTTTCATTAGGAAAGACAAATGAAAAATATTTAATTGAAGGAATTTCCTTGTACCAAAACAGGTTAAAACATTATACTTCATTTGAAATGATTGAGATTCCGAATATAAAGAAATCTAAAAATCTCACTAAATTGGAACTTATGAAAAAGGAAGGAGATTTGATATTAAAGAATGTTCAAAATTCTGATCATTTGGTGCTTTTAGATGAAAAAGGAAAGGAATATAATTCCACAAAGTTTTCTGAAAAAATACAAAACTGGATGTTAAGTGGAAAAAAGAGAATTGTTTTTGTTATTGGAGGATCATATGGATTTTCGAACGCTGTATACCAAAGAGGAAACGAAAAAATATCTTTATCAAAAATGACTTTCTCTCACCAAATGGTGCGACTATTTTTTTTGGAACAATTGTACAGAGGATATAGTATTTTAAATAACCAACCTTATCATCACGAATAATGAAATTAGTATTTGCAACTAACAACTTAAATAAATTATCTGAGATTCAATCTTTAGTTCCTAAAGAAATAGAGATTTTGAGTTTAAAAGATATAGACTGTAATGAGGAGCTAGCTGAGACTGCAGCTACTTTAGAGGGAAATGCTTTGCAGAAAGCTTCATATGTTTTTGAAAACTATGGATATAACTGTTTTGCAGATGATACCGGATTAGAGATAGATGCGCTTAACGGAGCTCCTGGTGTGCATTCTGCTAGATATGCAGGGGAGGAATGTAGAGCAGAGGATAATATAAATTTGGTGCTTCAAAAATTAAAAGGCCAATCAAACAGAATCGCGGAATTTAGAACTGTAATTGCACTAATTATAGATGGAAAAGAAACTTTTTTTGAAGGGAATTGTAAGGGAGATATAACAGAGTTTAGAAGTGGATTAGAGGGTTTTGGTTATGACCCAATTTTTTTACCAAATGGTTTTGACAAGACTTTTGCAGAAATGAAGCAAAATGAAAAAGGAGCAATAAGTCACAGAGCAAAAGCTGTAGAGAAGTTAGTTGAGTTTTTATACTATCATCAAATTTAAAAGAGAAAAGTAGGGGTCATTAATCATGTTTTACAAATCTACCTCTTTTGGTAAAAACTGGCTTACATCACCACCGTTTTTTATAATATCTCTAACGATAGTAGAGGAGATATGAGATATTTCTGGTGGAGTAATAATGAAAATAGTTTCTATCCGATCATTTAATTTTTTATTGGTTTGTGCAATATTCTTTTCGTATTTGAAATCATGAGAGTCTCTTAGTCCTCTAAGAATATAATTAGCTCCAACTTTTTCACAGAGATCTACTGTAAGTCCTTCATAAAACTGTACTTCAATCTTAGAATTATTTTTATATATTTCATTAATCCATTGTTCTCTCTCTTCAATAGAAAAATATTCGTTTTTTTCAGAATTTATTCCAATAGCAATAATAATTTTTTCAAACAAAGGTAATGCTCTATCAACTACAGATCTATGTCCTAAAGTAAAAGGAGAAAAAGATCCTGGAAAGATTGCTGTTTTATTCATAATTTCAAAAATAAATAATTAAAATGAGAAAATACTAAAATGAACTGTTCCGTATTTTCTTAGTTCAGCATTATTATCCTCAAAAGAAGTAGTTTTATCGTGTTCTATAATTAAACATCCGTCATCCTTCACTAGATTATTTACTTTTACAAATTCTACTAATACTTGATAATTTTCATAGTTATATGGAGGGTCCGCGAAAATAAAATTAAATTGTTTTCTGCATTTTTTCAAATATTCTAAACAATCTGATTTTATAGTAGAGATATTTACTTTCAATTGTTCTGAGTTTGTATCAATAAACCTTATACAATTGTAATTAATATCAACACAGGTTATTTCTTCAACTCCTCTAGAAGCAAATTCATAGCTAATATTTCCTGTCCCCGCGAAAAGATCTAATACATTTTTACCATTAAAATAATATCTACAATTTAGTATGTTAAATAGCGCCTCTTTAGCTCTGTCAGTTGTAGGTCTAATAGTTAAGTTGTTGGGAGTAACTATTCTTTTTCCTTTATGTTTTCCTGAAATTATACGCACAATAATTGAGAAAATAGGGTGAAATATTTATGATTAGATACGTTATTTAATTCTTTAGTGAAGGATAAGGAACTGCTAATTTCTCCAAATTTTATATTTCTGATATATTCATATAATAAAGAGTAATTTTCATCTCCTTTTTCTACCTCTCCAAAAAGAAATAATTCATTTTTATTTGGATCCAAATTAAGTTGATTGAAACAAAAAAGAGTGAAGTATAAAATATCTGTACTATTGAATACTTTAAAAGAATTTTGAAAGATTAACTTTCCGTTTTCCGTAACAATAATTTCTATATTATTTGTATTTATAAACAAAAAAGAAGTTTTCTTTTTTAGATGAGAATATTGTTTAAGAAGTTGACAAATAGCAATATTAGTACTGTTTTTTTCTATAATGTTCGGAATAATTTGATGAATACTATTTACCAAATTATTATTTATAGAATAAACTAAACTACTATCACTTTGGTGTAATATATCTGTTTTTACAGATTCAACTTCTTCAACAGCAAAATCTAAATATTTGTGTCTATTTTTTGAATCAAATAACTTATTAGGTATTAATGTAGATGGAAAATTTTTATAAGAAACGGAGCAAGAAGAGTAATTAAGTTTTAATTTATCTTCAGAACTTATTTGATTTACTAATTCAGAGATATTAGGAACAGATATAGACTTAAAAAATATAAACTCTAAGTTTTCAATATTTAAAAAACTATAACAAATATTGTGTGGAGAGATTTCAATAGATAAATGAAAGTTTTCCGTATTCTGCAAGTTTACATTTTCTGAGGATAAGGAGATTATATTATTCTCCCCAGTTACCATTTGTAATTGTTTTCTCTAAGGAACCAACCTGGATGTTTTCTCTTTCTCCATTTTTTCTTAACACTTCATTTTCTTTGTCTAATCCATAAAAAACATCATCATAACTAGCAGATATTTTAAAGTAGTATTTGTCAATTTCTCCTTGGGCTTTCTCCATTAAATTTGGACGAAATTCTCTTGATGCAAAATCATATTGAATAGTTGTATTAGGAATATAGGTTATACTGTCTAATTTTAAAGGAGTTTCAATCCTGTTCTTCATATAGATGTTGTCAAAGATTATATCTTTTACTGGTTGAATAATTGTGGTTATTAGTCCTCTAGCATATCCTTCTTCAATAGTTAAATCTCTAAAATTACCGCCACTTTCAATATACTTTTCTTTTATTTTGGATAATATCTTTTCATCAATAGATTGTTCTACTAAGAAATCTGCTTCAAGTCTTGCTTGTTTCCATTTATATGGTAGTGTTGGAATAGTGTAAGTACCTTTCTTAAGAGTTGTTACAATTTTTATTTCCTCATTAATGGTATAATGAGATAAAGAATCAAAACTAGTATTCTTTCTTTTATTTATGATACTATATTGATTTTGCATTTCTTGAATATCTAGAATTGTTTGATAGTTACTTTCAACAATCTTAATTAGCTGCTCTCTTGCTTCAAGTTCATTCTCAAAGTCAGAAATCATATTTTTACAATTGGTTACAATTTCTTTGTTTACCCTTTCTGTAGAGTCCTGAGAAGAGATTATAGAGAAAATAATCCCTTTTCTACCTTTAAGAACCTTTCCTTTTTCAGCTTTCTTTTTAGCTTTTTCTCTAACTTTAACGATCATATCAGCTCCAACAGTTTCTGTATATGTGTTTCTTTGGTGAATTGCAGAACGTATCATTCCTTCCGCATTATCTTGTTTATCTTTTGTTTCAGAAATATTTGATCTTAGATTAGAAATCTCTTTAGTGTTTGAAGAAATAATATTCTTTAAATTTTCTACAGAAACAATTGTATTAGAGTTTAAATCAAAAATTGAATTTAAATTAGAGTTGATGTTAAAATAAACTTTTCTTAACTCTATTTTCTCAAGTAAATTTTCTTCATATGATCTAAATGAAGTTTTAAATTCAGAATATGATTTTTGTTTGTTGTAGTTTCTAGAAATGTTACTTAGATTCTCAGTATCAATAATATATTTATTATTTCTTGTTTCTATTCTTTTTACTTCAAAATGATCTATGTTTTCTATATTCATTTTTGTTTTTGGAAATAACTTGTGATCCTGTTCCAATGTTGATTACATATTCATCATCGTCAATCTCAATACTGTTTATCACACAATCGGTATCACCGAGAGAACTATAAATTGGAATTGAGTTTATTTTTCCCAACAAATTTATCTCTGTTTTGATCCAGAATGGGAAGAGTTTTATCCGACAAAGATAGTTCGAATAAATAGTCTATTTTCTTTACTCGAGCGTTTGCTAAATTATGTTTCGCAATAATTACATCCCAGTTAAATAATGATGTAAACAGTAAGATTAAGAAAATGGAAAGACCATTTGTTTTGAATAAAAAAGAAATTGTCTTTTTCTTTTTGACTTTATAAGCCAGAGTGAATAGCCCTACAATTGTAGCAGATACAAAAATTACAACTCCTATTCTTTTGTATGCAAGACCGTGATGTTCAATATAGTAATACACTCTTGCAATTACAGATATTGCCAAAATTACATTTTGTCCAATCCAGACATAAGTAATCCCTCTTAGAATAGAGTTTTTCCTGTAAAAATTGAGATTTTTCCTGAAAATATAGAGTACAATTGAGGCAGATAGAACAATACTAAAAATAAGCATCCATGTTCCTTTATGTAATTCATTGGAGTAATTGCTGTTTATTGATTCCTTTTGAATAAAAAAGACGTTAATATCCAAAAGGTTTACAAAAAGAAGCAGGCAGTTCAATAGAATTAGAGTTAAAACGGCACTGTTTTTTTCAGTTTTTAGAGCCAATATTGAGTGGTTTCCTGAGTTTTGACTGGTATTTATATTTAGTTTTTTTCGTTCTAAATTTGATGTGTAGTTTTTTGCCCAATCGTTGAAAATTCCTGAAGGCCTATAATAAAAAACACCAATTCCGAGCAATAATCCAATACCTATGAAAACAAATCTCCCAATAGGATAATGCTTAAATATGTTTGCCAAATAATTTCCTAAGTTGTCATATATATAGTTCCATTTTTCCGCGAATACAGGGTTTGCAATACTGTATATAACTATAAAAAGTATGGTTATAAGTAGTGGAATAATTGATAATTTAAGATACCTTAAGGACTTTGCTGAAAGATTTGTTTTAGGAGATTTAAAAAACGTATTTTTTCTGAAAGGGGTAGATATTACGCTTAAAAAACCACTTGGTATCAAGTGATAAATGGTTTTTATTTCTCTCTCCATTAGTGAGGCGAGAAATAAAAACAAGGAACAAAACAGCATGAATTTACTGTAAAACGAATTGTGATATAAAACTCCAAAACTTGAAATTAATATTCCTGCTATAGCTATTAATGTATGACTTTTATGGCGTGTATCAGGATTGAAAGAATATAATATTCCACTGAAAACAAATGAGAAAAGAACTAAGTTTAGTCCAAATTTTTCTCTCCAAAAAAAGAAATTAAAAAGAGTAGTGAATAAAATTACTAAGATTCCTTTTGGGTAGTTTTTCATGTTCTGAATGTTGGTTCTTCTTTAAGAAACCAAGATAAGTAGGTTTATTTTTTTTAATTATTAA
>CAJXFN010000013.1 GCA_913052655.1 uncultured Flavobacteriales bacterium
GGCAGTCTGCTATAACAAATACATTGTCTAGATCTATAAAAGACAATCATTTGGCTCAATCATTTTTGTTTTGTGGGCCAAGAGGAGTTGGAAAAACAAGTTGTGCGCGTATTTTAGCTAAAACAATAAATTGTGGAAATATTTCTGATGATGTTAGTGCTTGTAACATCTGTGAATCCTGTAAATCTTTTAATGAAAATCATTCTTTTAATATACATGAATTAGATGCAGCTTCTAATAACTCTGTAGATGATATTAGGAATTTAGTAGATCAAGTTAGGTTTGCCCCCCAGATAGGAGAATATAGTATTTATATTATTGATGAGGTTCATATGTTATCATCCTCAGCCTTTAATGCATTTTTAAAGACTTTGGAAGAACCCCCAAAACATGCAATATTTATTTTAGCAACAACTGAAAAGCAAAAGATTATCCCAACAATACTTTCTCGTTGTCAAATTTTTGACTTCAAGAGCATTAGTATACAAGATATTATAACTCATCTTGAATATGTTTCTATTAAAGAAGGAATTCAGTCAGAAAAAGATGCTTTAAATATTATAGCTCAGAAATCTGGAGGTTCTTTAAGAGATTCTTTATCTTTGTTTGATAGGTTAGTAGACTCCTCAGAATTAACCTTATCATATAAAAGTGTAATTGAAAATCTAAATATACTAGATCATGATTATTATTTGAAAATTACTCGTCAAATTATTTCTAATGATGTTTCTGGGGTTATGTTGACTATAAATGAGATACTGTCAAATGGATTTGATGCTCATCAGTTCATTATGGGATTAGCATCTCATTTTAGAGATTTGTTAGTATGTAAAGATGTTGAAACAATTGTTTTATTGGATAAAGGAGAAGATTTGAAACAAAGATATTTAGAACAATCTAATGAATGTCAGGTGAATATCTTGATAAAATTTCTAAAGATGTGTAATAAATGTGATGTAGAGTATAGAACAAGTAAAAATAAGAGATTGTTAATTGAATTAACTCTCTTGAAAATGTCTACTATTGGTCAATTTAATTCTGAAAAAAAAAACAATAGTCCAATAAAGCCAACACCAAAAAATATTCAAAAAGAAATTATAAAGGAAAAAGGGCATGATGTTATTGGAGAAGATACACATCATAAAGGGGGAATTGTTAAAAATGATACAAAGGGAGAGACTGTTGTTAAAAGAAAAGTTAGACCTAGTTCCTTTTCATTAACAGATATAATGGAGGATAAAAAAGAAAAATTTGATACCCCTAACGTGTTAGAGAAAAAATCCAAATTCTTCACTGAAAAAGAGATGCAAAACATATGGAGAGATTATTCTGAAAAGATGCGTGAAGTTGGTAAAACAAATTTATATGTTACATTAAGCTCATTTACTCCAACTTTAGAAAACGAACAAATCATAAGATTAAAAATATCTAATGATACTCAACAGAAAATATTGGATGAAAATAAAAGTGAATTAATTAATTTCTTAAAAACACATCTGCAAAATGATTATATTGAGATTCATACAGAATTAATAGAAGAAATAAAAAATAAAATTCCTTATAGTTCTAAAGACAAGTTTAAAAAAATGACTGAAGAAAATCCCTCCTTAAAAATATTGCAACAAAAATTAGGTCTTGACCCAGATTACTAATAAAATTTACAAAATATGAAAACTAAACAACTTTTAACAACTGCTTTAATATTATTATTCCTATCCTATATGGCAATAAATTTAAATTCAAATGAAAAAATGAAAATTGAAAATAATTACGAATATGTAGAAAACGACCCTTTAAATGCTAGAGTTTATACATTAGATAACGGATTAAAAGTATATTTAACTTCTTATGCTGATGCTCCTAGAATCCAAACTAATATAGCGGTAAGAGCTGGTAGTAAAAATGATCCTTCAGATGCGACTGGTTTAGCTCATTATCTAGAACATATGCTCTTTAAAGGAACAGATATTTATGGTACTTTAGATTTTGAAAAGGAAAAACCATTATTAGATAAAATTGAGGAATTATATGAAGAATATAGATCTATAGATATGTCAGATGTCAAAAACAGAGATCGAGTATGGTCTCAAATAGATTCTATCTCTGGAGAAGCTGCAAAATATGCTATCGCAAACGAGTACGATAAAATGGTTACCGCACTCGGGGCAAAAGGAACGAATGCTTACACTTCCAACGAAAAGACAGTTTATATAAACGACATTCCTTCTAACCAAATTGAAAAGTGGTTAAAATTAGAAGCGGAAAGATTTAGATACCCTGTGTTTAGATTATTTCATACAGAGTTAGAAACGGTTTATGAAGAAAAAAATAGAGGTTTGGATAATGATGGAAGAAAAATGTTTGAGGCACTATTAGATGGATTATTTCCAACACATCAATATGGTCAACAAACAACAATTGGTACAATTGAGCATTTGAAAAATCCTTCATTACTTGAAATTAGAAAATATTTTGATAAATATTATGTTCCAAATAATATGGCGATCTGCCTATCAGGAGATTTTGATTATGATGAGACAATTAAATTAGTAGAAAAGTATTGGGGTGATTTTGAGCAAAAGGAGAATCCTGCTTTTGATGTTATTAAAGAGGCTCCACTAACCGAAGTCGTTACTAAAGAGGTCTGGGGTCCAGAAGCTGAAAGATTATATTTAGGATTTCGTTTTGATGGAGCAAATACAGAGCAATCACGAATGTTAACAATGATAGATATGGTTTTATCTAATTCTTCTGCGGGGTTAATTGATTTAAACTTAAATCAATCTCAGAAAGTAATAGGAGGTGGTTGTTTTCCAATGGTAATGAAAGATTACTCTATTCATGGCTTTTATGGTAGTCCAATACCAGGGCAATCATTAGAAGAGGTTAAGGATTTATTACTTTCTCAAATAGAAGAAGTAAAGGCAGGAAATTTTCCAGATTGGTTAGTAAGTGCTATTATTTCTGATTTAAAATTAAGTCAGATTAAAAAGATGGAAACGAATAGTGGAAGAGCTAATGAGTTTGTAGATGCTTTTATATTAGATATACCATGGGATGAACATCAAAACGAGATGTTGGAGTTAGAAAAAATAACAAAGCAAGATATTATTGATTTCGCAAATGCAAATTATTCGGATAATAATTATGTAGTTGTTTACAAGAGAAATGGTGAAGACAGATCTATTCCAAAAGTGGAAAAACCTGTAATTACTCCTGTTAGTGTAAATAGAGATGATCAAACAGATTTTTTGATTAATTTATCTGAAGAGAAAGTAAAGGATATAGAGCCTGTTTTTCTAAATTTTGAAGAGGATATTAAAATTTCTTCTGTTGGTGATGTAGAGTTATTGTATAAAGAAAATATAGAAAATGAAAGATTTAGATTAAATTATGTTATTGATATTGGAACAAATCATGATAATAGACTAAAAATCGCTACTGATTACCTTAAATTTTTAGGTACTTATGAATTATCACCTGCTGAGGTTCAGCAAGAGTTTTACAAGTTAGGTTGTGAAGTTTCTTTTCAATCTGCAAATGATAAAACACAGCTTTCTTTAAGTGGTTTGCAGTCAAATTTTGAGGCTTCTTTACAATTGTTTGAGGATATCTTAGCGAATGCTAAGGCAGATGAGGTGGCTCTTGAAAATTTAAAATTAGCAACAATTAAAGAAAGGAATGATGCTAAACTAAATAAACAAACTATCTTATGGTCTGCAATGATGAATTATGCTAAACATGGTGAAAATTCCGCTTTTAGAAATAAAATTTCTCAAGAGGAGTTAAATAATGTTACGTCTTCTGATCTATTAGATTTGATTAAAAATTTAACTTCTTATAGACATAGAATTACATACTACGGTCCTCAGAAAATAAATGAAGTTTCTAATAGTTTAAATATATATCATACAAGTAATATTTATCTGAAACAAATTCCAGATGGAGCAATCTATGAGGAATTACCTTTGGATATTCCTACAGTTTTTGTTGTAGATTATGAAATGCAACAAGCTGAAATATTGTTGCTTGCAAAAGGAGGAGAATTAAATGTTTCAGATATTCCAAAAATAAAATTCCATAATTCTTATTTTGGTGGAGGAATGAGTTCTATTGTTTTTCAAGATATGAGAGAGTCGAAAGCTCTTGCTTATTCCGTATACAGTACTTACTCTGTACCTAAAGAACCAGGAAAAGCACATTATTCTTTTTCTTATGTAGGAACGCAGTCTGATAAATTGCAAGAAGCTTTATTAAGTATGACAGATTTGTTAGAAAATATGCCACAAGCTGATGAGAATATGAATAATGCAAAGGAGGGTATTGAGCAAAAAATCAGAACTGAGAGATTGACAAGATCAAAAGTATTGTCAGAATATGAAAAAGCAAAAAAAATGGGAATTAATTACGATATCAGAAAAGATATTTATAATGAGGTTCAATCTTTTGGTATGAATACACTTATTAATTTCCATAATAACTATGTTGCAGGAAAAAACAGAGTTGTAATGATACTTGGTGATAAAGATAGGTTAGATATGGAGGTCTTAAAAGAGTATGGAGAAATTAAGTTCCTTACTCTAGAAGATATTTTTGGATATTAATAAAATTATAAAAAGTAAAATAGAATTGATGATTGATCATAAATCAAAAATAATTTATACAAAAACAGATGAAGCACCTATGCTTGCTACACATTCTTTTTTGCCAATTGTCACTGCTTTTGTAAAAAATGCGGGGATTGAGTTGGAAACTAAAGATATTTCTCTAGCTGCAAGGGTACTAGCTGTATTTCCAGAGTATTTAAATGAGGAAGATAGAGTTAATGACGCTTTGTCTGAATTAGGAGATTTAGTAAAAAAGCCACAGGCAAATATTATAAAACTACCAAATATTTCAGCTTCTGTCCCTCAGTTAAAAGCGACAATTACAGAGTTGCAATCAAAGGGATTGAATGTTCCAGATTATCCAGAATCGCCAAGTTCTGATGAAGAAAAGGAAATTCAAGCAAGATATAATAAAGTGAAAGGTTCTGCTGTAAATCCAGTTTTAAGAGAAGGGAATTCAGACAGAAGAGCTCCTAAAGCGGTAAAAAATTATGCGAAGATAAATCCTCACTCTATGGGAGAATGGAGTTCTCATTCCAGAACCCATGTTTCAACCATGAAGGAAGGAGATTTTTTCCATAATGAAAAATCTATTTGTGTAGAGGATGCTACAAATGTAAAAATCGAGTTTATCTCAGAATTAGGTAAGAATTTTGAGTTAAAAGATTCATTTCCACTATTATCAAATGAAATTATTGATGCATCTGTGATGAGTAAGAAATCTTTACTTTCTTTTTTAGAAAGAGAAATAGAAGATGCTAAAGATTCCGGAATTCTACTTTCATTACATATGAAGGCGACAATGATGAAGGTCTCAGATCCAATTATCTTTTCTTATGCCGTAAAAGTATTTTTTTCTGATTTGATTGAAAAACACTCTAAAACATTTGATGAACTTGGAGTAGATTTTAAGAATGGTTTTGGTGACTTAATAAGTAAAATTCAAAATCTACCAATTGATATCAAACGAGAGATTGAAAGAGATATTGAGATTACATTTGAGAATAATGCAAATCTTGCAATGGTAGATTCTGACAAAGGAATAACAAATCTTCATATACCATCAGATGTAATTATTGATGCTTCAATGCCTGCTATGATTAGAAATTCAGGTCAGATGTGGAATAAGGATAATAAAACAGAAGATACAAAAGCAATCATACCTGACAGTTCTTATGCTAGTGTATACTCTGCTACTATTGATTTTTGTAAAAAGAACGGTGCATTTAATCCAACAACAATGGGTACTGTACCTAATGTTGGTTTAATGGCACAAAAGGCAGAAGAATATGGATCGCACGACAAGACTTTTGAAATTAAAGATAAAGGAACTGTTAGAGTGATAGATTCCTATGGAGAGATATTAATTGAGCATAATGTAGAAGAGGGGGATATTTGGAGAATGTGTCAAACAAAAGATGAACCAATTAAAGATTGGGTAAAGCTTGCTGTAAAAAGAGCTAAAGCTACTAATTGGCCAGCTGTTTTTTGGCTAAATGAAAATAGAGCTCACGATGCAGAAATAATTAAAAAGGTAAATAATTACTTGAAAGATAATGATACTGAAGACTTAGATTTAAGAATTTTGTCTCCATATGACGCTACGATTTTTACATTAAATAGAGTTAAAGAAGGTAAAAATACTATTTCTGTCACTGGTAATGTTCTTAGAGATTATCTTACAGATTTATTTCCTATTTTAGAATTGGGTACTTCTGCCAAAATGCTTTCTATTGTTCCTTTAATGAATGGAGGAGGTTTGTTCGAAACTGGCGCGGGTGGATCGGCTCCAAAACATGTTCAACAATTAGTATCAGAAGGTCATTTAAGATGGGATTCACTTGGAGAATTCTTAGCTTTAATTGAATCGTTAAGATATCTATCAGAGGCAAATGGAAATAATAAAGCAAGAGTAATGTCAGATGCTTTAGAGAACGCGACAGAAAAATTACTTTCAACAGGGAAATCACCTAAAAGAAAAGTAGGAGAGTTAGATAACAGAGGATCACATTATTATTTAGCGAAATATTGGGCGGAGGAGTTGTCTTCTCAGACTGAAGATATTGATTTAAAAGAAATATTTTTATTAGTATCTGAGAAATTAAATTCTTCTGAGCACACAATAGTTGAGGAGCTTAATAATTCTCAAGGAAATAAAGAAGAGATTGATGGTTATTATTACCCAAACACAGATTTAGTATATAGTGTTATGAGGCCAAGTAATTCATTAAATAAGATAATCAACGATTTATAGATTTTTAGTTTAACTTATTAATGACGTTTCGAAGCTGTATTTCGCTTAAATCTACTCTAATTTTTCCATTATGAGCGGAAGAAATTTTTCCATTCTGTTCAGAAATAATAATTGTTAATGCATCTGAATATTCAGAAACTCCAACCGCTGCTCTATGTCTCATTCCTAGTTCTCCAGGAAAGTCATCATCATTAGTTACGGGCAAGATACATCTAGCAGCTACAATTCTATTGTTTCTGATTACAATAGCCCCATCATGTAAAGGAGAGTTTTTGTAAAAGATACTTTCTATTAAGGGGTAGCTAATTTTACTGTCAATTTGAACTGCATTTTCGCAAATAAAACTTAAGTCATCTGTTTGTGTAATAACAATAATTGCACCTGTTTTTGTTTTTTGAAATTCTCTGCAAGCTTTTACAATTGCTTTAATGTTTAAATTTTCTTTATTTTCGGAATTGAAGAATTTTAATAAATGTTTGTTTTTAATCAATTTTCCTTTTCCTAACTGACTTAAATATTTCCTTATTTCTTGTTGAAATAAAATTACAATAACAATAAAAGTAATACTTATAAATCCTCCAAGAATTTGTGTGATAAATTTCATTCTGAGAACATCAACAAGTTGATATAAAAAGTAAATTGCAATAAGGCTGAAAAAAATATTAATAGCCGCAGTACCTCTAGCTAACTTATATAATCTGTAAACCAAATAAGTTACTAAACTCAAATCAATAATATCCATAATGGAAATGTCATATGATCCTATAGTAAATATTGATTCCCAAATGATATCCATAATTTATTTGTTTTTTGCGAAATTAGTAATTTTTATGCACTCTACAGCTTCTTTTACATCGTGAACTCTTAAAATATTAGCTCCTTTTATTAGAGAAAGAGTATTTGTTACAGTTGTTCCGTTTAAAGCTGATTGTGGCTTACATTCCAATAAATTATATATCATACTTTTTCTGCTAGTACCAATTAATATAGGAACTTTGAGAGATTTAAATTTATCTAAATTATTTAGAATCTCGTAATTATGATTAAGTGTTTTACCAAAACCAAACCCAGGATCTATTATAAGATTCTTGATTTCAAGTTTTTTCAGGATTTTAATTTTGTTTTCAAAGTAAGATAATATATCCTCTACAACATTGTGATATACAGGGTTTTTTTGCATATTTTTTGGAGAATTTTGCATGTGCATTATGATATAGGGCACATTGTATTTTGCAATGACAGAAAACATTTTTTTGTCTAAATCTCCTGCAGAAATATCGTTAATAATATCTGCTCCATTGTTAATACTTTTCTCGGCAATTTCAGACCTATAAGTGTCGATTGAAATTAATACATCCTTAAACTCATCTCTAATTGCTTTTAAAACATCTTTTAATTTATTCCATTCTTTTTCTTTTGTAATTTCTTCACTTCCTGGCTTAGAGGATTGAGCTCCTAAATCAATTATACTCGCTCCCTCTTCAATCATAAGCCTAGCTTGTTCGATTGCTTTTTCTGTGGTGTTATATTTATTACCATCGTAAAAAGAATTGTCGGTAAGATTTAAAATGCCCATTACCATTGTTGTTGATAAGTCTATTTTATTCTGTTTTTTCTTCATTTTTATTCATTGTAAAAAGGTGTATATTTCGGCTTTATTATTTAAAAATATTTATGGAAAAAACTATATCCGAATTTGATTCAATAATAAAAAAATGTGAGGACATTTTTGCTAAAAAGATGAAAGATTATGGATCGGCTTGGAGAATACTTAGAATCAGTTCTCTCACTGATCAGATTTTTATAAAAGCACAACGAATAAGAAGTATTGAAGAGAAAGGTTCTCAAAGAGTAGAAGAAGGAGTCATGAGTGAATTTATTGGAATAGTAAATTACTCTATAATTGGATTAATTCAATTAGATTTAGGTGTTGCAGAACAATCTGATGAGTTGAAGTATGATGAAGCTATGAATTTGTTTGAAAAATATGCAATACAAGCTAAAGAATTGATGTTAAATAAGAATCATGATTATGGTGAAGCTTGGAGAGATATGAGAGTAAGTTCTCTTACAGATTTAATTCTTCAAAAATTATTAAGAGTAAAACAGATTGAAGATAATAAGGGAAATACTATCATTTCTGAAGGAATTGACGCTAATTATTTAGACATGTTAAACTATTCAGTATTCGCATTAATAAAACTTAATAACCCATTATGAAAACTACAGAACAAAAAATAATTTTTACTTTAAGAATATTAATATCAGGATTGTTTTTGCTTTCTGCAATTGCAAAATTATATCCAACTCCAATGTTTGGAATTACAAAGGTCTTTGAACAAGGACAATTAATTCCAATGGGATTTTCAGAATCCTTAGCTCCTTATTTTTCTAGATTTATTATTGGTGCGGAGATATTTTTATCTATTACAATCCTATTTAATAATTATTTGAAAAGACTAATTGTGCCTTTGTCTTTTGTAATGGTTGCGATATTTAGCATTCATCTTTCAACTCAAATTTTTGGAGATACAGAAAATTGTGGATGTTTTGGGGATTTAATTCCTATGACTCCATTAGAAGCTTTAATTAAGAATATAATTACTTTAGTAATTTTAGCAGTTATTTATAAGAAATCTTCTGATGTTACAGAGAATTTTCATAAATTAATTATTCTGTTTTTATTGATATCAACCTTAATGTTCTCTTTGATTCCAATATCTAATCAATCAAAATCATTAGAATCAACAGCTTCTAATGATGAATTTCTTTTATATGTAGAGAATGATGAATTTAGTAGAGGTTTAGGACCAAAAATTCTTTGTTTTTTCGATGCAGGTTGTGAACACTGTCAGCTTGCAGCTAGAAGTATAGATTCCCTTTCAGAATTAAATGAGAGTTTTCCTCCTATCCATATTGTTTTTTCTGATACAGAAGAAGGTAAGATTCCGGAGTTTTTTGAAGTAGTTGGAAAAGAGCATCCTTATCAAGTTATGCCATTTGCTAATTACGAAACAGATGAGGTGGATAGTTATATGGAGATTACTTTTCCAGATTATGATAATCCGGTTGTTATTTTATATGATGGAAACAGACAAATTAAGTTATATTCAGGTACATCAGAAAACGAGTTTAGTGCTGAGGACTTAAATAGAATCTTATACGAATAAATTATTTGTGACAAAATACATTATTAAAAAAATGTTTTACGGATTCCTTGTTTTATTGGGAGTTATAAGTCTTGTTTTCTTTTTATTTCAGGTAATGCCTGGGGATCCAGCTAGAATGATGCTTTCCCAAAGAGAAGATTCTAAGCAGTTAGAGTTAATTAAAGAGCAATATGGTTTTGATAAACCAGTAATCCAGCAATATTTTTTATATCTAAATGATATTTCTCCTATCTCGATTCACGATATTTCTGATGAAAATAGTTATACTTATTTAACTCAAAGAAAATATAATTTCATCTCTATTCTTTCATTTAAAAATAGAAGTTTAGTTGTTAAGTTTCCTTACTTAAGAGAGTCATTTGTAAAAAGAGGAAAGACGGTTAATTCTATAATTTCTGAAACTTTTCCGCTTACTATTGTTTTAGCTTTTAGTTCAATAATTTTTGCAATTATTATTGGTTTATTATTAGGAATAACGACCGCTTTATATAAAGATACATTTTTAGATAGGTCTATATTGTTTTTTTCTGTGTTTGGAATGTCCTTACCTTCATTTTTTACTTCCATTATAATAGCTTGGTTTTTTGCATTTTTATTACATGATTATACAGGAATAAGTATGACCGGAAGTTTATTTGAAGTTGACGATTATGGAAGAGGGAATTATTTAAATTTAAAGAATTTGATATTGCCAGCATTTACATTAGGCATTAGACCACTTTCTGTAATTATTCAATTGAGTAGAAGTTCTATGTTAGAGGTTTTGAAGATGGATTATATTCGAACAGCTAGTGCAAAAGGACTTTCTAGATTTATGGTAGTTTTTAAACATGCATTAAGAAACTCATTAAATCCTGTAGTAACAGTTGTGTCAGGATGGTTTGCATCACTCTTAGCAGGAGCTGTATTTGTAGAGTACATTTTTGCTTGGAATGGGATAGGAAAAGAAATAGTTGATGCTTTAAATAATCTTGATATGCCTGTAGTAATGGGTTCAGTTTTGATTATTTCATCAGTATTTGTTGTTGTTAATATAATGGTTGATATTGCTTATGTAATTATTGATCCAAGAGTTAGATTAAATAAAATAAAATGAGAAAAAATATTGTAGTTGGTAATTGGAAAATGAATTTACAAAGAAAAGAGTCTTTAGATTTAGTAGGCAAGGTAATATCTTTGCTAGAAAATCAAGATGTGGAAGTCGTTTTAGCTCCATCTTATACTTGTCTGTATAAGGTAAATAAAATGTGTGCTGATTTAAGTTTTATACAGACGGCTTCTCAGAATATCAGTAAAAATAAAAAAGGAGCATTTACTGGAGAGGTTTCTGCGGAAATGATACATTCTATGGGGGTAAAGTATACAATTTTAGGACATTCTGAAAGGCGAGAGTATTTTAATGAATCCAACCAGGATTTGCAGATGAAAGTTGACCTTGCGATATCTAATGATTTAGATGTGATATTTTGTTGTGGAGAATCGTTAGAACATAGAGATGCTGGTATTCATTTTGATTGGATTAAATCTCAGATTGAAGAGAGTTTATTTCATTTATCTGAAGATGAATTTTCAAAAATTGTAATAGCCTATGAACCAATTTGGGCTATTGGTACAGGTGTTACTGCAAGTTCACCTCAAGCGGAAGAAATTCATGCTTTTATAAGATCAGTCATATTTGATAAATATGGGATGAATGTTTCAGCAAACTGTTCTGTTCTTTATGGAGGAAGTTGCAATCCAAATAATGCTAAAGAATTATTTTCAAATGAAAATATTGATGGAGGATTAATCGGAGGT
Source organism: uncultured Flavobacteriales bacterium (assembly GCA_913052655.1). GTDB lineage: Bacteria > Bacteroidota > Bacteroidia > Flavobacteriales > BACL11. The sequence goes on from CAJXFN010000013.1 coordinate 11,829, forward strand.
GCTTCATTGGATGCAAATAGTTTTGTAGAAATTATAAAATCATTCTAATGAAGTATGTAGAATTATCATTTGTTCTGTCAGAAAAAGATTATTTATCTGATATAGTTGTTGCTAAATTAAATGAAATTGAGTTTGAAAGTTATATTGAAACTGAAGATGGTGTAAATGCTTATATTCAGGAAAAATTTTATAATAAAGAAAAGTTGAATTTTGTTTTATCAGATTTACAAAAATTATTCAAATTTGAATATTCTGTTAAAGATATAAATCAAGAAAATTGGAATTCTAATTGGGAGGAAAATTTTGAGCCGGTAGAGATAAATGAACAATGTGTTATTAGAGCCCATTTTCATGAAAAAGTTGACTGCAAGTTTGATATTATCATAACACCAAAGATGTCATTTGGAACAGGTCATCACGAAACTACTTTCTTAATGATGAATGAAATGTTTGATATGAATTTTAAAGGAAAATTGGTTTTAGATATGGGTTGTGGAACCGGAGTTTTAGCAATACTATCTAAAATGTTAGGTTCAAAAGATACTTTAGGAATTGATATTGATGAATGGTCTTATAAGAATTCTAAAGAAAATGCTGTTTTAAATAATTTAAATTCAATTAAATTTTTGTTAGGGGATATCAATAGTGTTAAAGGATCTTTTGATATTGTTTTAGCTAATATAAATAGGAATGTTATTCTTTCTGATTTAGACAGATATTACCAGTCAATGAAGGAAAATTCGGAGATCCTTCTAAGTGGATTTCTTTCAGATGATGTTAAATTAATTAGAGAAAAAGCAGAGAGTTTAGGGCTTTCTTTAGTTTCTCATAAAAATAAAAATAAATGGAATTTATTACATTTTATAAAATAAGAAGAGTTATAGCTTTTATTTTTTTAGTTAGTTTTTCTTTTCAATCTTTTTCTCAGAAAATAACTACATTTTCTGAGGATATTAATATCTTTCTTACCGAATTAGATTTATATCTAAATAAATCTCAAAATGATGAATTAAGACAAATTTCTAAAAATATTTCTAAAAGTTTTAGAAAGGTTCATATATCTGAAAAAGATCAGAAAAGTATTAGAGATATTTCAGATCTAATGTTAGGCGCTAGGATGAAACCATCTCCTTATTTTCGAGATTTCTTAAGTGTTGTTATACAGATTAGTACTGATCAAAAGAATAAAACTAAACTATCTGAATGGCTTCTAGTGTCTAAAAATATAATTTTAAATTCAAGTTCCAGAAAATTGTTAAAGTATTGTGAGTTTACTTCTTCCTTTTTATCTAATAAAACATTGCGAGATAGTAAAACACTGACTTGGTCTGTTGACGCAAGTGATTTTAAGTTTAAAGACGATATGGGAACTCCATATTTAGAGTTTAATTCTTTACTAGATTTAAATTGTACAAATAGAAATGGTTCTATACAAATTTATAATACAACTGGTAAATATTGGATTCAGAGTCATACTTTTCAAGGTGCAAAAGGACAGGTTGACTGGAGAGAAAGATCTTGGTCTTCAGATTCTGTTTACGCGAATTTGTCAAACTATTATATAGATGTTAGAGAGTCACAGTTTAAAGCTGATTCTGTAGAGTTCTTTAATAAGACAGTTTTTTCAAACCCTATTATTGGTCTGTATACTAATAAAATTGTATCTGGTTCTGCTAGTGAACATTTTCCTGTATTCAAGTCCTATAAAAAGAATATTGTAATTGAAAATATCTTGCCTGATGTAGACTATAAAGGAGGATATACTTTAAGAGGAAGAGAGTTTATTGCCGATGGTAGAAAAGACGCTTCTGCAAAGATTATTATTAAGAAGAATGGTAAAAACATTTTAGTAGCGAATTCTAGTAGGTTTAGTATCAAAAAAAGCATAATTTATTCTGCCTCTACCTCTGTTAAAATTTATTTTGACAAAGATTCTATTTATCATCCCTCTTTACAATTTACGTATGATCAATCTGAAAGAAAGTTAAAACTTTATAGAGACAAAAAGGGACTTTCTGGTTCTCCAATATATAATAGTTATCATCAGCTTACAATGGATTCAGAATTGTTAGAGTGGCAAATTGATGAAGATAATATTTATTTAGGATCTCTTCCAGTAACATCAGTCTCTTCAGTAAATTTTGAATCTGTATCCTCATATATTGATCAAATGTATCATTCTTTAAGAGGGATTGATAAGGTTAATCCTTTAATGCTTGTACACAAGTTTGTAAAAAGAAGCGGCAAAACGAATTTCTCTTCATCTGAATTTGCAGTTTTTGCTGGTTATCCATTAGAGCAAATTCAACCTTATTTAATGAATTTAGCTAACAAAGGATTCTTATTTTATAATGAAGCCACACATAGAGCTACAGTCCAGGAAAAATTAATAAATTATGTAAATGCAAAGCTTCAAAAAGGTGATTATGATGTAATTAGATTTCAGTCTAAGGTTTCTAAATCATCTGGTAATGGTATGCTTATAAACTCTTCTTTAAATTTAAATACTAAGGATTTGAATATTAAAGGAGTTAATTTTGTATCACTAAGTGATTCTCAGAAAGTATATATTCAACCTTATGGAGGAAAAGTAAGTGTGAAGAAGAATAGAGATTTTGATTTTTCTGGAAGAATTTCTGCTGGAAAGGGGAGGTTTGTTTTATATGGTAAGGATTTTAACTTTAAATATGATGATTTTAAGATTGACTTAAATAAAATTGATTCCGTACAGTTAGCAGTACCGGTTATACCAATACAAAGAGATGATTATGGAAATGAAAAGTTAGTTAGAATTAAAACAGTAATTCAGGCGGTTACCGGTGATTTGAGAATAGATGAGCCTAATAATAAATCTGGATTAAGAAAGGATAGTTTTCCGGAATATCCAATTTTTAAGAGTTTTGATGATTCCTATGCATATTACGATAGGCCCACAACCTTTGGAGGAGTATATAATAGAGACAGATTTTCATTTCATTTGGATACTTTTGAAATTGATAGTTTAGAAAGTTTTTCAGGAAAAGGTTTGAGATTTCCCGGCACATTTGAATCTGCTGATATATTTCCTGTGTTTCCTGACACATTAACTATGATGGATGATTATTCTCTTGGTTTTGAAAGAGAAGCTCCCGTTGATGGATTTCCATTGTATGGAGGAAAAGCAAAATATAATAATAAGATATATTTGAGTAACGAAGGATTAAAAGGAGATGGTGTGTTAGAATACTTAACATCGAGTACAAAATCTAATGAAATCTATTTCTTCCCTGATTCTATAGCTTTATTTACACAAGAATTTGTATTAAAAAAGGTAACTGATGGTATTGAATTTCCTCCAGTTAAAAATTCAGAAACTTTTGGATTATATGAGCCATATAATGAGAGATATAGGATTCATAAATTAAAATCAGATTTTAATTTTTATGAAAGTCAAGCTAAATTTAACGGAGATATAGTTTTAAAACCAACAGGACTTACAGGTAAAGGAATTATGAATTTAGAGAGTTCTATGATGGAATCTGATTTATTTACATATAATGCAGATTGGTTTGGTGCAGACACAGCTGATTTATCAGTATTTACAGATTTAGGAGGAATTGCATTTAAATCAAATGATCTAAAAACTCATATAGATTTGTCTAGTAGGACTGGAGATTTTTTCTCTAATGGAAAAGGTTCGTTTGTAGAACTTCCTGCGAATAAATATATATGTTATATTGATAAGTTGCATTGGGATATGGATAAGGAGATGTTGACTTTAGGAGATCAAGACCAGAATTCAAAAGGATCTAAATTTGTTTCTGTACACCCAAAACAGGATTCTCTTGCGTTTGTAGCAAAAACCTCTTCTTATAACTTAAGAGATAATGTAATAAATGTTAATGGTGTGAATGATATTTTAGTTGCGGATGTAATAGTCTATCCATCGCAAGGTTTTATTATAGAAAAAGATGCATTTATCCCTACTATTTTAAATGCAAGAATTCTTGCTAATAATAGTACTCAATATCATGAGTTTACTAATGCAAGTGTAAATATTGATGGAGGTGAAAAATATACAGCCAGTGGAGATTACACCTATAAAGATGCTCTTGGTGAAAGACAACATATTTTCTTTAGCGATATTTCAGTAAATGATGAAAAATCAACTATTGCAAGCGGAGAAGTTGATAATGTGGACCCATTTAAAATAGGTTCTAAATTTTTATTTAAAGGATCTGTGAACCTAACAGCTTCAAAAAGATTGTTAACATTTGATGGTTTTTTTAAGATGAAAAGTAATTGTAATTTAATTAAAGAAGAGTGGGTTGGTTTTTCTTCTGAGATTAATCCTAAACAAATTATATTTAAGTTAGATTCTGAGTTAAGGAATGATGAAGGTGATAGATTAGCTACTGGGATTTTAATGAATTTAGATTCAACTC
>CAJXFN010000014.1 GCA_913052655.1 uncultured Flavobacteriales bacterium
ATGAATATATAGAGATATCTAAATACTATAGTACGCAAAATTCAAAAGTATTTATTAATGGTGTTTTAGATAAGATAGTTTCTCAATTTAAAAGAGAGGGTAAATTTCAAAAAATTGGTAGAGGACTTATTTGATTCATGAGAAATGTTTTAATCATATTGACTTTAATAAACTTTATTAGTTGTCGACAATCAGATAAAGGAATTACTAATTCATTAATAGAAAGTGGAGCTTATATCACTGTAATAGGAAATGAAACTATAGATTTTGGTGAGGTTATTGAAGGAGAAAAAGTTGATATAGAGTTTAAACTAAAAAATACAGGTAAAGGAGATTTAATTATATCTAAGGCTACCGCAAGTTGCGGATGTACTGAATTACAATATCCGAAAAATATAATAAAAGAAGGAGGTGTTGATGTATTGAATGTTACATTTGACAGTAAAGGAAGATTGGGAAAACAAACAAAGAAAATTACGATAGTGAGTAATGCAACTCCTAATTTAAAAATATTAACTATAAAAGGAACGGTACTTCCTTTTCAAAATTAAAAATTATGAATATCATTTTGTTACAAGCTGAAAGTCAAGGTTCTGCACAATTATTGTTTTTTGGACTTATTTTTGTGGTAATGTATTTTTTTATGATTCGTCCACAAGTAAAAAGGCAAAAGAAAGAAAACAAATTTAGAAGCGAACTAAAAAAAGGAGACTCTATAATTACTATTGGAGGTATACATGGTAAAGTAATAGAAGTCAAAGACCATTCTGTAATTATTGAAAATTATGGAATAAAAATGAAAGTTGAGAAATCAGCAATTTCTATGAATACAGTTTCTGAAAAACTAAGCTAATCTAATACAATTGAACTACTAATTGCTCTATGATCAGAAAATTTCTCTGGGTGAGTAGTAAAATTAACAGCTTTAAATTTCTTATCTATTAGTATATAATCAATTCGTAAAGTAGGTATTTTAGTAAAACTTGCTCCAAATCCATTTCCAGATTCTATAAATGCATCTTTCATATTGTATCCTAATTGCTGATAGGCATAGGATATAGGAGTATCGTTAAAATCTCCGCAAATTATTATAGGATATGGTGAACTTTTTATGTGTTTTTTTATTTGACTTACTTCCCTGCCTCTCCTTTCAAATGAGTATTTTAGTTTTTTTCCAATACCTATCATTCCAGTTTTTACTTTTTCTTTTTCAGCAGAAATAATATATTCTAAATCTTTATCCTGAAAGAAGTTTGATGCTAAGTGAATATTATATACTCTGATAGTGTCATCAAATACAACAATGTCAGAATAGATACAACTATTATTCATCTTAGCACCATCTATAATAACTGTTTCCTTATTAATTTGAGGGAAATTACTATAAATTGCCATATGCCAATCCTCTTTTCTTTTTTGAATACCAATATGTGAATATTCAAAATTTAATTCTAAATCCTTATTAGGATTGTAGTACTCTTGAATGCAAATAATGTCTAAATCTTGATTGTTGATAAAACTAACCAACTCTTGTTTTATATTTCCTTTATCAATCCATCCCCATTTATTAAACAATCTTACATTATAGGACATTACCTTAATATCATTTTCATTTGTAGAATTATTGTTGAAAGCAATATATCTGCTTAGAAAAGGAATAGATAGTAATAAGCAAATGAAATTCACCCAAAAACATTTGTGATTAAAGAAATACCAGAATACCGTAAAGATTAAACAAAAACTAATAATTATGGGAAAGAATAATCCAAAAAATGAAATTGGCCAAAATAAATTAGGATTAATAAAAGGGGAAATTATAGAAGAAAGTAAACTAATAATAATCAAAGAGTTAAAAAAGAAAATAGTATTTTTTAATAAATTCTTCATTTTTTACTTTCCTTAAATAGAATCTCTTTCTCAACTTTACTTAAACTTTCGTATCCAGATTTTGATATCTTTTCTAAAATAAGATTAATTTTCTTTTGTTTTTCTGCTTTTTTAGATAGAAAAAAATCGTCATTAAATCTTTGTTTTCTATTGTATCTTTTTTTCGCTTTATTTTTTTTTGAAAAACTGAAATATCCAATAAATTTATAGAAATTCACAGAAATATCTACTCCTTTTTTTAATAAACCTACATACAAGAAACCAAAAATAGCACCACCTAAGTGTGAAATATGTCCTCCAGCATTGCTGACCTCAATATTAACTAAATCTAAAACTATCAGAGATAAGGCAATGTATTTTAATTGTATATTTCCAATTAGTGGAAGGAGAACTTTATAGTTAGGAGAATATGAAGAAACTGCAATAAATACAGCAAGTACAGAAGCGGAAGCTCCAATTAATACAGAATTATGTATATTAGTAGCAAAAGCTGGTAAAATATTGTAACTTAACATATAGAATAACCCTCCAGAAATACCACCAAGAATATATACGCATAAGAACTGTCTTCCATTAAAATATTGTAAAAATAATTTAGATCCAAAATATAACCAAATCATATTAAATAAGAGATGAAAAAAGTCAGTATGAATAAACATATAACTTATGATTGTCCAGGGTCTATTTATGAATAAAATGCTACTAGCAGGTAAGTATAGATAATTTTGTATCAAGGAGTCTATATCATGATATTGGAACAGAAATGAAAGGACTAATAAAAGTCTATATAATAAAAATAATCCGAGATTTATGTATAGTACTTTTGTAAAGTTTGTACCATTTTTAAAACTCTTCCGTATGTCTATCCAAATTGATTTCATTAATAATAAATATCTCCTTTCTTCTTCCAATATTTTAGTAAAATGATTCCAAATATCATTCCCCCTAAATGAGCGAAATGAGCGACATTGTCGCCAGGATTATTTGAAATTCCGCTAATTAGAGAAAGTACCCCTATACCTCCAACAAAATATTTTGCTTTCACAGGAATTGCCAAGTATAGATATAACAGTGTATTTGGAAATAATATTCCGAAAGCTAGTAATAAACCATATACCGCACCTGATGCTCCAACCATCGGTGTATTTACAATTTTGGTTAAATTTATTGATTCAATATTTCCTACATAAAATTTTCCTTCCTTTGCAAGAATTAGATAGTCTGAGTTAAATTGAGATAATTCATTAATTTGAAATTGTACATAAACACAATATATCAAGGCTGCTCCTAGACCTGTAATCATATAAAATGTTAAAAATCTTTTACCTCCCCATACATTTTCTAATGTTTTTCCAAACATCCATAAGGTAAACATATTGAAAAATAAATGCGTAAAATTAGCATGCATAAACATATGAGTTATAAGTTGATGAGGCATAAAATTTGGAGATTGAAATTGATGTAAAGCTAACCATTGAGATAGATCAATTCCTCTACTTTGCAATGACCAAGTAGCGAGAAAGAATAATCCATTAATAATCATTAAATTTTTTACTATATTTGGTAAATGACTAAATCTCTGTCCTATCATTTGCTGAATTTTTTTTGTATTTCGTTTATTTTAAGATTTAAAAAGGTATTTAATCCATAGGGACTTACTGAAGGTGTTTCACAATTCATTAGTTCATCTATCAAAATCTCCATTTCTTTAGGATTTAATTTTTTTCCAGTTTTTATTGATAGGTTATAAGAAATACTTTTACTTATCTTATTACTAATCTTTTCATTGAGATTTTCATAATCTTCGTTTTTGCATTTTAGGACGTCTTCAAATAAACTTTGTAGGTTTTCCTTATCACATTGAGGAGGAGTTGCATTTACTTCTAAAGAATCTTTAGATATTTTAAATTGAAAACCTATATCTTTTAACTCTTTTTTGATCTCAGTGATTTCGTTAATTTCTTTTTTAGAAAAAAATATTGTTTTCGGAAATATTAACTTCTGAGAAGCGAATCTTTGCGAAGAATTTTTTGTAAAATATTCATATAATATTCTGTGATGAGCTCTTTCTTGGTGTATAATAATTAGTCCTTCTTCATTATTACAAACAACATATTGATTATTTATTTGGAAAAAATTAAAATATTTAGATGAGTTTAATTTAACCTCTTTTTGAATATCGTTTTTAGAAATAGAATCGTAAATTTTATGGTTATCTAAAACTTCTTTTTGTTTATTTTCAAATGGATTATAACTTGTATTGACTCTAATTTTAGGTTCTGTAATAGTTTTTTTATAATTAATAGGGATTTCAAAAGAAGGTTCGATATTAAAATCTATAGATGGAGCAATATTATATTTTCCTAGAGAACGTTTTACTGAAGATCTTAAAATAGCATATATTGATTTTTCATCTTCAAACTTTATTTCTGTTTTATTTGGATGAATATTTATATCAATTTTTTTTGGATCAAGAGATAGGTTTAAGAAGTAAGATGGATGTTGATTTTCTGGAATTAAATCAGAAAAAGCTTTCTTTATAGCATGATTTAAATAATAATTCTTTATAAATCTTCCATTTACAAAGAAATATTGCTCTCCTCTTGTTAGTTTAGCATACTCTGGCTTCCCAATAAATCCACTGATTTTTACTAGATTTGTTTCTTCCTCAACAGGAACTAGTTTTTCATTTGTTTTGGAACCAATTATATTGATAATTCTTTGTCTAAATTTAGATGGTTCTAATTTGAATACGTAATTATTATCTATCTTTAAACTAAAAGATATTTCTGAGTTTGCAAGTGCAATTCTAATGAACTGTTCCATGATGTGTTTATTCTCAACTTTGTCAGATTTTAGAAATTTTCTTCTAGCTGGAACATTAAAAAATAAATTCTTTATTTTTATTGAACTACCGTTAGCGCAGATGCAGCTTTCTTGACTCTTAAACTCACTACCCTCAAAAATTATCTTGCAGCCTAGTTCTTCATTAGTAAGTTTAGTATTTAATTCTACATGCGAAATAGCGCCTATTGAAGCCATAGCTTCACCCCTAAAACCCATAGATTTAATACTAAATAAATCTTCTGGTTTTTTTATCTTAGATGTTGCGTGTCTTTCAAAACTCATCTTTGCATCTTTGTTGCTCATTCCACAACCATTATCTACTACCTGTATTAAAGTCTTCCCCCCTTCCTTAATAATTACCTCTATATTAGTTGCACCTGCATCTATTGAATTTTCAACCATTTCTTTTACAACAGAAGCGGGTCTTTGAATAACTTCTCCAGCAGCAATTTGGTTTGCAATATGATCTGGTAATAACTGTATTATGTCCAATTTTAATTTTATTTAAATAATACTAGATATGTAATAAAAAATAATACTATTGTAACCATTAATAAACGAATACTTCTAGCTTTAGTTAAGTTTAAATTTTTATTTGTTTTAAACTTTATTCTTACAGATTTTCCATCTTTTATTTTTTCAAGACGTTCTTTTCTTTCATCATAATATCTTAAAGAAAAATTAAAAGTCTTGTTTTTATGTGTCTTAAACATAATCCTATCTTAGAATTGTATCTTACAAAAGTAAGAAATAATAAAGTTTGAATAAAGAAATTTAAACTACAATTTTAAAAGAAATACAATTTGTATTTTTGCTTTGTGAATGTACATAAAATTAGATATAAGGACACATCTTTTTTTTCTAAACTTGTAGAAAATTATACAGAAAAATCAATTGATGAAAGTATGTATAATAGGTATCCATCTCTTTCAAGTTTTTCTGAACAAATAAAAGAAAAATCTAAACAATGCATTGATAGAGATTTATTAGTTTCAGTTTTAAAAAAACAAAATAAATCTATTAATCTATCTGAAGAAAGTTTAATGAATATTGAGTTTTTATCAGATAATAATACTTTTACTATTACAACAGGTCATCAATTGTGTTTGTTCACGGGTCCCTTGTATTTTATTTATAAGATTATCTCTACCATTAACCTTGCAGAAAGACTAAAAAAAGAGTTTTGTCAATATAATTTTGTGCCAATTTTCTGGATGGCTTCTGAAGATCATGATTTTACAGAGGTAAACCATATACATCTTTATGGAAAGAAGTTTATTTGGGAAAGTAATGAAAGAGGTATTGTTGGAAATTTTAAAACAAAAAAAATTTTACGAATTATTGATGAAATTGATTCTTTTTTAGGAAGTGACAGGGTTAAAAAATCACTTGTAAAATTGTTGAAAAGATGCTATTCTAAAGACACTCTTTCTGAGGCAACTCGTGATTTTGTAAATGAATTATTCGGAGAGTATGGATTAGTAATTATGGATTCAAATGATAAATATCTTAAACAAAAATTGATCCCTATAATGAAGGAAGATATAATTCATCAATCATTAGCTCCAGTAATAAAGAAAAATTCAGATATAAATTCCAAATTATATAAAAATCAGGCTTTTGTTAGGAATATAAATTTCTTTAAAATATCAGAAGGAAAGAGAGAGAGAGTTTTGGAATCTGTTTCTGAAAATGAAATAGATAACAACCCTGAAAAATTTAGTCCAAATGTTTTAATAAGACCACTTTATCAAGAACTTATTTTACCTAATCTTTGTTACGTTGGAGGAGGAGCTGAAATATCTTATTGGATGCAGTTGAAGTCGGTGTTTCATCAACAAGATATTGTATTTCCTATTTTATTGTTAAGAAATTCTGTGATGTGGATAGAAGAAAAGGATTATAAAAAAATAAATAATCTTGGATTTGATATAGAAAATATATTTTTAAGTACTCCATCGCTTGAGAAGATGTATGTACAAAGGCAATCAGAGATAAATTTGTTAAAAGAAAAATTATCTTTAGAAAATCTATATAGAAGTATTGATAAAAGAACACATGACCAGGGATTAAAGTCTCTCATTAAATCTGATTTTGTAAAAAACCTTAAATCTTTAGAAAAGATTGAAAAAAAACTAATTCGTTCTGAGAAGCAGAAACATGAAAATTCTTTAAATCAGATACGTAAAATTAAGAGAAAATTATTTCCAAATAATCAACTTCAAGAGCGTATTGATAATTTAATTGCCTTTTATAATACATATGGTGAAAAATTTATTAAAACATTAAAAGAAGAATTAGACCCACTCGATTCTAATTTCTTAATTTTGTCTCCATTAAAAGATAAAAAATGAAACACGAAAAAATCATTATTTTAGATTTTGGTTCTCAATACACACAACTTATTGCTCGTAGAGTAAGGGAACTTAATATTTATTGTGAAATACACCCTTACAACAAGATTCCAACTTTAAATGCAGATGTCAAAGCAGTTATTCTTTCTGGAAGTCCATTTTCAGTTATGGATGAAAATTGTCCGATCCCAAATTTAGATGATATTAAAGGAAGATTTCCGCTCTTAGGCGTGTGTTATGGAGCTCAATATCTAGTAAAAAGTAATGGTGGAGAGGTTGTTCCCTCAAAGATTAGAGAGTATGGAAGGGCGAATCTTTCTTATATTGATGTTACAAGCCCATTAATGATTGGAGTGTTAAATAACTCCCAAGTTTGGATGAGTCATGGAGATACGATTTCAGAACTTCCTGAAGGTTTTAATGTCATTGCTAGTACAAAAGATGTGAAAGTAGCTGCATATAAAATTCAAGAAGAGAATACATACGCAATACAATTTCATCCAGAAGTATATCATTCAACAGATGGAAAACAAATTTTGCAAAACTTTCTAGTAGATATAGCGGGTTGTAAACAAGATTGGACTCCATCTTCCTTCGTAAAGGATACTGTAGAAGAATTAATGAATAAAATAGGTGAAGATAAGGTAGTTTTAGGATTGTCAGGAGGCGTTGACTCTACAGTTGCAGCAGTTTTACTACATAAAGCAATTGGGGAGAATTTATATTGTATTTTTGTAGATAATGGACTGTTGAGAAAGGACGAGTTTGATTCTGTATTAAATCAGTATCAAGGTATGGGGTTGAATGTAAAAGGGGTTGATGCAAAAGATAGATTCTATAAAGTCTTGTCTGGAGTTTCTGACCCTGAAGAGAAAAGAAAAGCGATTGGAAATAAATTTATAGATGTGTTTGATGATGAAGCAAATAAGATAAAGGATGTTATATGGTTAGCGCAAGGAACAATATATCCAGATGTAATTGAATCTATTTCTGTTAGTGGAGGACCTTCTTCAACAATAAAATCTCACCATAATGTTGGAGGATTGCCTGATTTTATGAAATTAAAGATTGTAGAACCTTTAAAAACTTTGTTTAAAGATGAGGTTAGAAGAATTGGGAAATCAATGGGAATTGATTCTGAGTTACTTGCTAGACATCCTTTTCCAGGACCCGGATTGGCTATTAGAATACTTGGTGATATAACTCCAGAAAAGGTTAGAATATTACAAGAAGTAGATTATATCTTTATCTCTTCGTTAAGAAATAATGGTTTATATAATTCAGTCTGGCAAGCAGGTGCTATTTTCTTACCTATTCAATCTGTTGGTGTTATGGGAGATGAAAGAACTTATGAAAATGCTGTTGCCTTAAGAGCTGTAGAATCTACAGACGGCATGACCGCAGATTGGGTACATTTACCTTATGATTTTTTAGCAAATGTTTCAAATGAAATAATCAATAAGGTTAAGGGAATAAATAGGGTAGTTTATGATATTTCATCAAAACCTCCAGCAACAATTGAGTGGGAATAATATGAAAATACATAAAAACCAAATATTTTGTTTCTTTTTTTTGATTATAGTAAATATTTCTTATAGTCAAAATAAAGTAAAATTTGGTTATCACACTCCAACAGGAGAGGTAATTTCCTTAGACACTCAACAAATAAAACAGATATTACAGCCAAATAAATCTCTTCCAATAGATAATGAGCAGATTGATAGTGTTTTGAATGATTCAGACTCAATTTTTACATCAGTTAACGATACTTTAACGATTTCTGTATTACTTCCTTTTTATCTATCAAAAAATGATATATTAAAAAAATATCTACAAGAAAATAAAAAAGATATTAATCAGATTTACAATAAGTCTAAACTAGCTCTTAGTTTCCTAGAAGGAATATTAATAGCAAAAGATTCATTAGAACAATTAGGTACTCCGTTAATTATACATGTTTTTGATACAGAAAATAATTTAGATACAGTAAAGAAGATCATTACAGATGAAAGAGTAAAATCATCTAATATTTTATTTGGACCAGTCTTTTCTAAAAACTTTAATCATACTAGAAGTTTCTTTAGAAATGATAGTAACAAGATATTAATAAATCCATTGTCGAAAAATTACAATTTTATAAAAGAAACTTCTAATATTTATTTTTTAACGCCTTTTACCAATGGTCAAACAGATTCTATAGTAAAGTGTTTGATAAAAAAAGAACAGGGTAGAAATCTTACTATTATTTTAAATAATTCAGAGAATAAAAAATCTAGTTATTTTGAATTTAAAAATAGACTTTCTTCAGTATTTCCATCAATTTTTTTAAAAGAGTTTAAAAACTCTTTGAGTATAAATATAAGATCATTTACATTTTTGAGTGATGTAGAAAACACATTAGTAATTTTGTCTGAGGATAAGGCCTTTATTAAGAAAGTCGTTACCTTTTGTGGGGCTTATGATTCTTCAATTAAGATTTATTCATTAGATGCTTTGAAGCAAATATCCGAGTTAAATATTGAAACATTAATGAAGTTAAATGTACGTATTCCTGTTACTAATTATTTTGATAGGTTACATGTCGATAATAAGAGACTGTTGCATGATTTTGAGAAAAAGTTTCATCATCAGATGGATGAATATTCTTTATTATCATTTCAATCTATATTGCATTTTTGCTCAAAGAATAAACAATTTACATTTAAAAGATTTTCTAAAAATGGAGGATATATAAATACTGATATAAAAATGTGTGAGTATAAGGATTATAAACTAATACCCGTATTTTAATTAGTTATATTATATTTGTGTAAAATCTTTTTATTTTGAAGTACTTTTTGAATATACTATTAGTATTTTTCTTTATAAGTACAAACAAGTTGTATTCTCAATGCAGTGTTGTAGTTGATACTGCAAATATCACACATATTGTTTGTCCAAATGGAGGAGCAGTTGGGGCAGCTCAAATAATTCAAGCTACTTATTTAAATTATTCTTGGCAAAATGTTAGTAATGGTCAACTTTACAATGGAGGAGGTGGAATAGGAGGGACCTCCAGATCAGACTTAGACGCAGGATTGTATGTAATTACAGCTTCTTCACCATATTCATCATCTTGTCCTGATACAATTTATTCAGATACATTTGAAATAAGAATGCCTACCGCAACAATTCAATCTAATCCAACCCAAGCATGTCCAAATGAATGTAACGTTGATGTAGGTTTAATTCTTAATAATCCAATTGATTCTGTAAACTACTCATATTCAGTTAATTCATATCAAATTATTACAGCAAATCAAATTTTTAATAACTTATGTGGTGGAACTCATACTTTTGAAATTTATGCAAATGGTCAAACTTGTGGTATAGAGAATTTTGGAATTTCTCAATTTGCTCCAGTAAACTTATCAACTAATGTGACAAATGCAACTTGTACACAAAGTGGTAGTGCTACTGTTAATATTACAGGTGTAGGTGCTTCAGCCTTAAACAATTATTGTATCTCTGAACCTCAATATTTGGATTATTCTTTAATTGAGAATGTATATTTGGTAGGAGATAGTCTAACTATAAATAATAATACATCTAATCAATGTAATTTATATTCTGATTTTACTTCAATTTCAACAAATGTTACTCCATCAAATAGTTATGATTTAACAATTAATTTAGGAACATGTCATCCATTAGGTTTTGCTTTCATTGATTTCGCTAAGATTTATATTGATTGGAATATTGATGGCGATTTTGATGATTTAAATGAATTAGTTGGTCAGATCAATCCTACACAAAGTCCTTCTATTCATACTATAAATTTTGCTGTTCCTAGTAACGCAATACCTGGATATAGCAGAATGAGAATAGTTGCTCAAAATTTTCAATATCAACCCAATAATCTAGCTAATCCTTGTGATAATAACACAGCTTGGTTTGGTGAAACTGAAGATTATACTATTATTGTATCTGGTTCTGTTGCAACTCCAGTAAATTACCTTTGGTCAAACGGTCAAACTAATTCAACTGCAACAAATCTTTCTACAGGAATATATACTGTTTCTATCACCGATGCTAATGGATGCACTGCCAATGATACTGCCATTGTTTCTGGATCTAGCAATGTAAGTGTTAACGCGAGTACAAATCAAAATATTTGTTATGGTGGATTGCCTAGTGCGTTGTCTGCAGTTGGAAATACTACAGGTACTTACAGTTGGTCTCCTGCATCTTATTTTGTAGATCCAAATATTCAGAATCCTGTTTTTATTTCTTCATTAAGTACTACTACTGTTTTTACTGTTGTTTTTACAGATCTATCTGGTTGTATAGCAACAGATAGTGTTACTATTACTGTAAATCCTCCCCCAACTGCAAGTTTATCTGTAGTTCCTAATCCAGCTTGTTTAGGTGAAGATTTATTGTTAACTGCAATTACTTCCATTCCAGTGAATAGATATAGATTTCAATATAATATTGGTGGAGGGTGGATAAATATGACAAATCCAGGAATGTCTACATCAAATCCTCAGACTTATTATAATATAAATACTACTACACAATTTAGAGTTAGAGTTCGTGAAGATAATGGCTGTGGAACCGGTCCATGGTCTCCAGTAATAAGTGTTCCTATATCGATAGTAGCTACTCAACCAATAAATCATAATTAAAAAATATTAATCAATTAAATATTAAGGTCATGAAAATAAAAAACAAATTATTACAACGAATATTCTTTTGGATATTCCTACTAACATCTTCTTTGATGTTTGCACAATCAAACACTTCCCCAACGCAAACGGTATGTGCTGGTTCTATGGCAGAACCCTACTTAATTAATCCACCAACTTCAGGTTCTACTTATCAATGGACTTTAAGTGGTGGTGGGATATTAAATCCTGGTTCTACCTCAGACAATATTACTGTAGATTGGGGAATGACACCAGGTACATATACTATTTCCGTTGTGGAAACAGATATAAATGGTTGTATAGGTTTACCTGTTACTGTAGATGTAACTGTAAATCCACTTCCAACTGCTACGATTGCTACTAGTCAGACTGCATGTCTTGGAGGTACTATTCCAGATTTAACAGCAATTGGTGCAAATGTAACTTGGTATTCTGATATCACTTTAACAAATTCTCTCGCGGTAGGGAATACCTTTTCTACAGGTCAAACTTCTGTAGGATTATACACCTATTATGTTACAGAAACACTAAATGGTTGTGAAGGACCATCTATTCCAGTTACATTAGAGATATATAGTTTACCATCTGCTCCAGTTGTAAGTAATGAATCAGCATGTTTTGGAACAGTTATTCCAGATTTAACTGCAACGGGATCGAATATTACATGGTACTCTGATATTGCTTTAACTACGCAAGTAGGAACAGGAAATAATCTAACAACTGGTCAAACTGCGCCAGGGATTTATACTTATTATGTGACTAATACTGATGCTAATGGATGTGAAAGTGTAGCTTCTAGTGTTACTTTAGAAATATATAGTCTACCATCTACTCCTATAGTCAATAATGAGTCAGCATGTTTTGGAACAGTTATTCCAGATTTAACCGCAACAGGATCGAATATTTCATGGTATTCTGATGTTTCTTTATCCACATTAGTAGGAACAGGATCTAATCTGTCTACAGGACAAGCTTCTGTAGGTGTTTATACTTACTATGTAACCTCAACAGATATAAATGGATGTGAAAGTGTATCTACTTCCGCTACATTAGAGATTTATTCCTTACCAAACTCTCCAACAGCTAATAATGAAGTTGCGTGTGTAGGAGGAGTTATTCCAGATTTAGTTTCTTCAGGATTAAATCCAACTTGGTATTCAGATGCAGCGTTAACTAATGTTGTTGCTAATGGTACAAATTTTTCTACAGGGCAAACTGCTGCGGGTGTTTATACATACTATGTGACAGAAACTAATTCAAATGGCTGTGAGAGTGCTGCTACAAGTGTAACTTTAACTATTAATGCATTTAATACATTGCCAATTGCTTCAAATGTTAATACGTGTTTTGGATCTCCAGTTCCTGATTTAACAGCTGTTGGTGTAGGAACTTCATTTACTTGGTATTCAGACGCAGCACTTACTAATGTGGTTGGTACAAATTCTCCATTTGCTACAGGACAAACTGCAGTAGGATTGTACACTTATTATGTGACAGAAACACAGAATGGATGTCAGAGTCCAGCTACAACAGTTACTTTAGAAATTTATGCTCTTCCAAATACGGGACCTATTAGTCACTGGTAAGAAACTTGAAAAAATTAAAATATATAATATTATTTTTCCTTCTGCAAACTAATGTTTCTGCGCAAAATGTGATACGAGTTTGTGAGGGAGATACTGCTCAGAATTTTGCTGTGCCTCTAACTTTAGGTTCCACTTATAACTGGACTTTAGGAACTCAAAGTATTGCTACAATTGTTTCTGGTAATGGAAGCGAACACATCTTACTTGACCTTAACACTTCAGGTGTATTCTGGCTTCATGTTCAGGAAACAGATAGTAATTTATGCATTGCAAAAGATAGTATTTTAATAGAAGTATTTCCAAAACCAAATCCATTTATATATTCTATAGGAAATAATATACTTTGTCAGGGAGATTCCATGACCTTATTCTCTGACTCAGTGTATAATACTTTATCTTGGAGTAATGGTTTAAATACTGATAGTATTCAAGTTTATTTAAGTAATAGTTATTATTTAACTGTGACTGATACTAATGGTTGTTCTAACATATCAAATAGTATAGATGTATATTTTAATCCTAAACCTAATGTTGACTTTAATATTGATGGAGTTTGTTTTGAAAATGAAAGTATTTTCACAGATTCCTCTACTATATTCAGTGGAAGTATTGTTAGTTGGATTTGGGATTTAGGAGACGGAAATTATGATTCAGGTCCTTTAGTTTCTCATTTATATCAGGAAACAGATTTATTTAATATTAATTTATATGTTAAGTCAGAAGCTGGTTGTGAAGATTCTGCAAGTAAAAATCTACAAATTTTTCACGTTCCAGAGGCTGACTTTGAGTTTTATCCTCATTCTGCCTCTATATTATCTCCTGAAATTAGTTTTTTTAATATGTCAGAGAATGCTTCCCCAATACTTTGGAGTTTTGATGATGGTAGAGATACGACTATAGAAAATCCAATACATATCTTTTCAGATCCTGGAAATTATGAAGTAAAATTGTATGTTTCTGACACTAATAATTGTATGGACTCTGTTTCTCATAATATTACAGTATATTATGATTTTATATTGTATGTTCCTAATAGTTTTACTCCTAATATAGATGGTAAGAATGATTTATTTTTACCAAAGGGTTTAAGAATGTCAAAGTATCAAAGTTATGAATTTACTATATTCGATAGATGGGGAGAGGAAATTTTTAGAACTAATAATATTTCAAAAGGTTGGAATGGAGAAAATGCGATATCAGGAAAATATACTTGGGTGATTATTATTACAGATGAGTTAGGAGAAGTACGCAAAAAAGTTGGAGAAGTAATGTTAATAAAGTAAGTTATCTTAAATCAATTACTTCTACTCCTGGGTAATCCTTTTTTCGAAAGTTAAATGTAGATGATGGAACTTGATTGTTTGTTATAAAACTATTGATGGTATAACTACTAGTTCCTCCATCTATATCTATAATTTGTATTTTATATAACTCTAATTTTTCAATATCTACCAATAAAACAACTCTGCTTATAGCTCCACTTTTTTTTGGATATAGATTAATACATTCTATCTTTTGTCCATTGATCGTTTTTTCTCCAGCGTATTGGTATTTATACCCACGTTCGTATATGGTAAAAATCTTAGAAGGATTCATTTCATCTTCAGAATCACTTTCCATAATCTGTACTTCAGGAACATCTTTCATAAAATACCATAGGGTTTCTCCATTATTTATAATGGATAAATCAGTAGACATATCTAATTTGTACATATCTTCTTTAATCCAAATTTTCCCGTCTGAATCTTCGTCAATACCTTGGTTTTTATTGGAGAAATTAAAGGAGAACTCGGCTGTAATATCTTCATAAGAATTTCCTTTCTCAGATAATTGATCAAGTATTTGTTTCGCGATTTCATCTTGAGAGAAAGCAATGTTTATTGAGAAAACAATAGATAAAAATAATATGGATATTTTATTCATTATTGTTTAATTTGTTTAAAAGTTCTTCTAGTTCCAATTCATTTTTTATTAGTACCTGACGAGCCTTACTTCCTTCAAAAGGCCCTACTATACCAGCAGCTTCTAATTCATCAATTATTCTTCCCGCTCTATTATATCCAATTTTCATTCTTCTTTGTATATTTGAAGTGCTTCCTGTTTGATGACTGACTACTAAACGAGCGGCATCATCAAATAGTGCATCTCTATTATCTAAATCTGCATCATTCCCTATTCCTTCTGTATCTCCAACATATTCTGGTAATAAATAAGCTTCTGGATATGCTCTCTGACTACCAATAAAATCACAGATTTTTTCAACTTCAGGAGTGTCAATAAAAGCACATTGTAAACGTACTAAATCTGGTCCATTTGAGATAAGCATATCACCTTTTCCGATTAACTGTTCTGCTCCTTTGCTATCCATAATAGTTCTTGAATCTGTAGCTGAAGTAACTTTAAAAGCAACTCTTGCTGGAAAATTTGCTTTAATTAGTCCTGTGATGACATTTACAGATGGTCTTTGTGTAGCAACAATTAAATGGATACCTATTGCTCTTGCTAGTTGAGCTAATCTAGCTATAGGGGTTTCTATTTCTTTTCCTGCTGTCATAATAAGGTCTGCAAACTCATCGATAACTAAAACTATGTAAGGTAAATATCTATGTCCATCATTAGGATTTAGTTTCCTTGAAATAAACTTTTCATTATATTCTTTTAGATTCCTACACATTGCATTTTTGAGAAGCTCGTATCTTTGATCCATCTCAATACATAACGAATTTACTGTATTCACTACTTTTTTTGTGTCAGTAATAATTGCTTCTTCTGTTTCAGGTAATTTTGCCAAAAAGTGTCTTTCTATCTTGTTGAACAGAGTAAGTTCTACTTTTTTAGGATCTACTAAAACAAATTTTACTTGACTTGGGTGTT
>CAJXFN010000015.1 GCA_913052655.1 uncultured Flavobacteriales bacterium
TGGTTTATTTGGAGGTGCTGGAGTTGGTAAGACAGTCCTCATACAAGAGTTAATTAACAACATTGCTAAAGGACATGGTGGGCTTTCAGTATTCGCCGGTGTTGGTGAAAGAACTAGAGAAGGGAATGACTTACTTAGAGAAATGTTAGAATCTGGAATCATTAACTATGGAGAAGATTTTATTCACTCAATGGAAGAAGGTGGATGGGATTTATCTAAAGTAAATAAAGATAAAATGGGAGATTCGAAAGCTACTTTTGTTTTTGGACAGATGAATGAACCACCTGGAGCAAGAGCTAGAGTAGCTCTTTCTGGTTTAACTATTGCTGAATATTTTAGAGATGGAGAAGGAGACGGAAAAGGAAGAGATGTACTTTTCTTTGTTGACAATATTTTCCGTTTTACACAAGCTGGATCAGAAGTATCCGCTCTTTTAGGAAGAATGCCTTCTGCTGTAGGATACCAACCTACATTAGCAACAGAAATGGGTACAATGCAAGAGAGAATTACATCAACAAAAAATGGCTCCATTACTTCTGTACAAGCGGTATATGTACCTGCTGATGATTTAACTGACCCTGCTCCTGCAACAACATTCGCTCACCTTGATGCAACCACAGTTCTTTCTAGAAAAATTGCTGAATTAGGTATTTATCCTGCTGTAGATCCATTAGATTCCACTTCAAGAATTCTAACTCCAGAAGTTGTTGGGGAGGAACATTATAAATGTGCTCAGGATGTTAAAGAGATTTTACAGAGATATAAAGAATTACAAGATATTATTGCTATTCTTGGAATGGATGAATTATCTGATGAGGATAAATTAGCTGTACACAGAGCAAGAAGAGTTCAAAGATTCCTATCTCAACCATTCCATGTAGCGGAACAGTTTACAGGACTTCAGGGTGTTCTTGTAGATATACAAGACACTATTAAAGGATTCAACATGATTTTAGAAGGTAAAGTTGACCAGTATCCTGAAGCGGCTTTCAATTTAGTAGGTTCTATTGAAGAAGCAATTGAAAAAGGCGAAAAAATGCTTGCTGAAGCTAAATAATTGTTGAATTATGTTTTTAGAAATAATTACACCAGAAGAAAAACTATTTGAAGGAGAAGTAAGTTATGCTAAATTCCCAGGTACAGATGGTGAGTTTGGAGTATTAAATAATCACGCTCCGATTATCTCTACTCTTACAAAGGGAACCATTGAAGTAACTGATATCAATAACTTAAGAAATAGTTTTGAAATAAATGGTGGCGTAATTGAATTAAAAAACAATAAGATAATTGTTTTATCAGATTAATCAAATCTTTTCATTTGGCATATAAAATTTGGAGTTTAATTTTAATTTTTTTTCTATCTTGTAGTAATAATGATAATAGAAAATTTTATGATTATTCTGAAGGAGATATACTTTTTCAGGACCTAGACTCTTCTCCTCTATGTGACGCCATAGAATTAGTAACACCTGGATATAAAAACTTTAACATTTCTCACATAGGAGTCATAGTGAAAGATGATAATGAACTAAAAGTATTAGAAGCAATACCTAATTCTGTGAAACTTACTAGTATCGACTCTTTTCTCCTTAGATCACTAGATTCCAACAATCAGCCTAAAGTTATGGTGGGACGTTTAAAAAATCAGTACAAAAAACACATCCCTCAAGCGATAAGTTTTATGAAAGAAAAAATTGGAGATAAATACGATAACGAATTCATTTTAAACAACAATATGTATTATTGTTCAGAGTTAATATACGAAGCTTTTGAAAAATCAAATGTTTTTGAACTAAAACCAATGACTTTCATTCATCCTAACACAGGTGACACTTTAGAGATCTGGAAGAATTATTATGAAAAATTAAAAATTAAAATACCAGAAGGAAAATTAGGTATTAACCCAGGTATAATGTCTACATCGAATAAAATTAATATTATACATGAATTTGGAAAATTTTCTAAATCTAAAAATTAAATCATAATTTATTATTAGACCTGTGTCTTTGAGAGTCTCTTTTAGTTCTTAATATAAGCTTATTTTTAAATGCTGATTCTAAATCAATATTTGTTTGATTCGCCAAACAAATAAGTACAAAAAGAATATCTGACATTTCCTCTGCAAGATTAGACCCCTCTCCGTCTTTAAAAGATTGTTCTCCATATTTTCTAGAAATTACTCTAGCAAGCTCTCCGACTTCTTCGGTTAAAATAGCCATATTAGTCAGCTCATTAAAGTATCTTACACCATGTTTTTTTATCCATTCATCAACTTGTTTTTGTAATTCTTTAATTGTCATTATTCTTTATTTTTAGTATCAATAATAATAGTTACAGGACCATCATTTAATAAGATCACTTTCATGTCTGCCCCAAATTCTCCAGATTGTATTTTTTTTCCAAGTGTATTCGATAAATTCTCTATAAATTCCTCATACAAAGGAATGGCTTGCTGCGCCTTTGCAGCTTTTATATAAGAAGGTCTGTTTCCTCTTTTTGTTTTTGCGTGGAGGGTAAACTGACTTACTACAATAGCATTTCCATCTACCTCAATGATAGAGTTGTTCATTTTTCCATCTTCATCAGAAAAAATACGAAGTTGCGAAATTTTATTTGATAGCCAAATAACATCTTCTAAAGTATCATCTATTTCAATGCCAAGCAAGATAAGAAACCCTTTATTAATTTCTGCAACAAGCTTATTATTTATTTCAACAGAAGCTTCACTTACTCTTTGTATAACTGCTCTCATCTAATATCCAGTTGTTCTGTATTTTTCTTCTTCCTCTTCTAACATACTTAAATAACTAAAATATCTACTTTCAGCAATTTTATTTTGCAAAACTGCTTGTTTTACTTTGCAATTTGGCTCGTTTTTGTGAATACAATTATTAAACTTGCACTGACCCTTCAATTTAAAAAACTCAGGAAAATAATTTGTAATTTCGTTCTTTTCAATCTCTACTAAACCAAAACCTCTAATACCTGGAGTATCAATTATAGAAGCTCCAAAATCTAGTTCGTATAATTCAGAAAAAGTGGTAGTATGTTGTCCTTGATTATAACTGTCGGAAACCTCCTTAGTATTTATATTTAGCCCTGGTTTTAGAGAATTAATAAGTGTAGATTTTCCAACACCAGAATGACCGGAAATCAAGTTTATCTTTCCTTTCATAATCTCTTTAACTTTAGATAAATCATCTATAGTTGCAGAAATGGAAATACATTTGTATCCAATATTAGAATAAACAAATTTCAACTCTGAATGTATTTTTTTATCTTTCTCAGAAAACAAATCTGTTTTGTTAAATAAAAGAATTACATCAACTCCAAATGCATTTGCAGAAATAAGAAAGCGATCTATAAAATTAGTAGTTGTAATAGGATTGTTGATAGTGATCATGAGAATAGCTTGATCAATATTTGAAGCGATAATATGAGTTTGTTTAGAAAGATTTACCGATTTTCTGATAATTGCATTTTTCCTATCATATAGTTCAATAATCATAAAAGTATTGTCAGACTCCTCAACTTTTACTCTATCCCCAACTACAATAGGATTGGTACTCTTAATTCCTTCTGTTCGGAATTTTCCTTTCAATCGGCATTCATGTATTTGTCCAGATTCGGATTTTACCTGATACCATTTTCCCGTTGACTTTATCACAGTTGCCTTCATTTATGCAAATATATAATAAGTATTATCTTGTATATTAAATTTTCTGAATTGTAAATTCTTTGAAGGGTCTTCTTTGATTCCATTTTTTTATCTTTATATTCTTAATTAATGGATCGAACAATGTGTTAAAAAAAACATTAGTAAACCTAATATAAATAAAGTTTCTTTCAGGCACCGCTCCAAAATTACTTTTGAATTCATTTGCTGTTCTTCCTAGTATTAATTTGGTTGATTTTTTTTCAATTGCAGTAGAAATATGATCTAAAATCATTCTAGCATAAATCGGTAAATTAAAATTTAAATTTTTATCAAATCCAACATAATTTGTATGTAATTCTGATTCTTTGATTGAATAAGTAGAAAAACCAACTAAATGTTCTTCTAAAAAATATCCTCTAACTACGATATGTTCGTTTAACAAAAGAGATGAAAAAGTTTTAACATTAAATTTGGGACCATTAAAACTAGATGTTGAAACGACTTGATCTAACAATGACTGAATTAAATTGTAATTTTTATCTATAAATTCTTTTGATATATGTCTAATTTCTAAATTATCTGTGGATTTAAGTATTTTTTTAAACTTATACCTATATTTTTTTTTTAATGCAAATAAATAATCTTCAATTGAGTGCCAATGTTTATTAATATTTAAAATCATATTCCCCTCAATTTCAACCTTTGTTAAACTAATTTTAGTATTTAAGGATTTGTATAAATTTTCAGGTAAAACTATAACATCAAATTTATACTTTATTATTTTTAAAATAGATTTTAAATCTAAATCATTGTTTAATTGAAAATAATTTTTAGTTGAATCAAAACTATTAGAAAGTAATAGCATTTTTATTTCAAAGTATCGCAGAAAAAAACGACTCCAATGTTTTGAATAATTTGTTGCTTTTGAAAAATTTAATTTAAATAAATTAAAATAGAATCTAGATGATTTATTGTGAATAAATAAATGAATCAATTTAGAATTATTTGTAAAATAAGAATTAAGATAATTATAAGTTAAATTTGATGGCATTGAATCATTATCCCAATCTTTTGGAACACAATCAATATTGTCTGTAATTTCTAATGAATTAGACTTCATTTGAAATATTCAGTAATGAAATATCTGGGAGAATACCAACTCTACCTGTATATGCTAAATGACCTAACCCTCTATTTACATAAATTTGTTTGTTATTTTTTTTATATAAACCAGCCCATTCTTTATACCTATATTTGATAGGACTCCATTTAAATGATGGAATTTCAATACCAAACTGCATTCCATGAGTATGTCCCGACAATTGTAAATCAATATTAAAATCATGATTTAAAATAACTTCTCTCCAGTGTGAGGGATCATGTGACATTAATATCGTTGGTTTATTATTACCTATATTTTTTATAGCTTTATCAAAATCTCCGTCCTTGTTAAATCTACCAACTCCCCAATTCTCAACTCCAACTAAATTAAAAGAAACATCATTAATTTTAATTTCAATAGATTCATTCATTAATAATTTAAAACCACATTCCTCTTGCATTTTTAATAAGTTATTAAAGTTTTCAATCCATTTATTTGAATTCCTTTTAATACCAATATAATCACCATAATCATGATTACCTAAAACAGAAAAATTACCATACTTAGATTTTAAGTTTTGTAATGATTTTTTAAATGGCTGAATTTCAGTGAATGAATTATTAACTAAATCACCAGTAAACAAAATTAAATCTGGATTTTTAGAATTTATTATATCAATTGCCTCTTCTAGTTTTTCTACACTTTCAAAACTTCCTAGATGTAAATCTGAAATATGAACTATTTTGAAATTATTTAAAGAATTTGGCCAGTTTTTAATCTTAATTTTTTGTGTATAGACTTTAAATCTATAACGATTTACAATCATTCCATAAGATAGAGTCGAAAAAACAGCTGCTGCTGTAAATAATGAGGCATTTTTTAAAAATTTTATTCTACTAAGGTCTACTTTATCTTCATTAGATTGAAATAAATTAAAAAATACCTTAAATAAACGTATTAAATCATCTAAAAACAAAGCAAATATGCCAGAAAATTTAGAAATATAAATTACAAAAATAAGACTAAATACATAGGGTTTCATATTTACAAATTTAGATTCATTTTGATAATCATATGAATGATAAAATAATATTGAATAAACAGCTATACTTACTGTCCAATATAAATATTTATATATAGTTATTTTGAAAAGTTTTTTTTCAAACAAATCACAGTTACTTTGAAAAAAATAAATATCTATTAGCAGAAGAAAAATTAAGGGGATAAAAATAAAATAATTCAATTTTTGAAATTTATAAATTTTTTAATTATTTTTTAAAAATCTATACGAATATGTTTTTTCTTGTGAGATAAATTGAATTATATAAAGTCCATCAATTAGGAATTGAACATTAATTTTATCTTTCAATACTGTAGATTTAGCAACTAGTTCGCCAGAAATTGAAAATATTTTATAACTATTGAAATTATTTTCAGAAAGTTGAATTAATTTATTTTGATTATCATAGAATACATAAGAGTCTTTAGTATTACTGATATTTTGAACATCAGTTGAAATCTGTAAAGATTGATTAATCCCATTTATTATTGACAATTCATCAATCTGATTATTTTTGCCATTATAATATACTTGTTTATTTGGACCAATCACCACAACTTTTGGCATACCTGCTCCTCCATAATCATTCATATCAATAAGTGGACTAGAAAATGTAGCATCTGGTGATAATTGATAACTTCCGTTCCATGAAACCAAATAATTACAATCTGAATTTGCGTAATCATCAACTATATAATATTTAACTTTTCCAGGATGCGAAATGTTAAAAGATTGTACCGCATTCTGTGCATATTCAGCACCAAGCGCGCAAGGACCACATGGCATGACCCAACACAATACAACAACATTACCAGCATCTAATTCAGAGTATAAGTTATGCGATGTTCCATTACAGTCATCCGCAGTAAAATCAGTTGCAGTTTGTGCAGTGCAAAAAATAGTAGCAAAAATTAAAATCAGAGTATTAAAAATATTTTTGTTCATAATAAATTATTTTTTCGGTTTACGTTCGTATTGACAACAGTAATGAAGTTCTTCATACACTTCATCCTCTGCTCTGTATTTTTCAGTATCATATCCGATATAAGCAATGGCTTTTTGTATTTCATCAGAAGAAGTAAGATTTGGATTAAATTTAACTTTCATTTTTTTACTTAAAATATTCCATCTAACCGTCTTTACCCCCTCTACTGATTTCGCGGTCGTTTCAATTAAAGTTTTACACATATCACAATTTCCAGAAACTTCAAAAATATCTTTGATATTTTTAATTTTTTGGGCACTTATCTGAAAACTAAAAATCGAAATAACAACAAATAATATTATCTTGTACTTTTTCATAAAATCATTTAAAAATTATGCAAATTTAACTAAAAAATAAGATATAATATTGAACACAAAAAAACAATCTTTTTTATTCATATATATATAGGGAAACATTATACAAAATTACCGACTATTTTATGGACATTATCTGATCTGCCCATGGTATAAAAATGTATACATGGAACCCCATAATCTATTAATTCTTTAGTTTGATGTGTAGCCCACTCAACACCTACCTGACGAACCTCTTCATTATTTTTACATTTTAAAACCTCATCAACTAATTTATTCGGAAGATTTAAATGAAATCTGTGTGGCAATAAAGAAAGTTGCTTATAAGTAGAAATAGGTTTCAATCCAGGAATTATAGGAATATTGATATCATGTTTTCTGCACAACTCTACAAAATCAAAATATTTTTCATTATCAAAAAACATTTGAGTAACAATGTAATCTGCACCCGCCTCTACTTTCTTCTTTAAAAAATGTATATCTGATCTCATATTAGCAGCTTCAAAATGTTTTTCTGGATATCCCGCGACACCAATGCAAAAATTTGTTGGTGAAGAATTTTTTAACTCTTCATCTAAATAAATACCATTATTCATATCTGAAACTTGCTCTAACAACTCAGAAGCATATCTATGACCGCCCTCCTCAGCACTAAAATAAATTTCTGATTTTATAGGATCCCCTCTTAAAACTAACACATTATCAATCCCTAAAAAATCCAAATCAATTAACGCATTTTCAGTTTCCTCTTTATTAAATCCTCCACAAATTATATGAGGAACAGTGTCAACCTGATATTTATTCATAATTGCAGCGCAAATACCTACTGTTCCTGGTCTTTTTCTAACAGAAATTCTTTCTAAAAGTCCATCTTTTCTTTTTTTATAAACATACTCTTCTCTATGATAGGTCACATCAATAAATGCTGGATTGAACTCCATAATAGGGTCCAATGAATTATAAATGGAATCAATACTTTTTCCTTTTAATGGAGGTAATATCTCAAAGGAGAATAAAGTGTTTTTGGATTGTTCTAAATGTTCAATTACTTTCATATTTTATATATTTGACCTGAGCCATTTTTCTACTTCATTTATTTTTATATTTTTCCTGTTTGCATAATCTTCTATCTGGTCCTCTTGTATTTTGCCTACACTAAAATATTTACTTTCTGGATGAGAAAAATAATAGCCTGAAATCGTAGCATTAGGATACATGGCCATATTTTCTGTTAAACTTACTCCTATCTCTGATGCGTTTAATAGTTTAAATATCTTCTTTTTCTCTGTATGATCTGGACATGCAGTATATCCAGGAGCGGGACGAATTCCATTATATTCTTCTTTA
Organism: uncultured Flavobacteriales bacterium; assembly: GCA_913052655.1. GTDB lineage: Bacteria > Bacteroidota > Bacteroidia > Flavobacteriales > BACL11. The sequence continues at coordinate 8,467 of CAJXFN010000015.1, forward strand.
ATCAACTGCTCATTAGAATAATTTTCATTGGAGGAATAGCCCCAAATCTCTTTTCTTACCTTCTTATGCATGTATTCTGTTAGAGCTTCAGCCAATCTATCCGCTAAAGATTTTAATAAAATACTATTATAATCATCTAGTTCTGATTCAAAAACTTGCAATTGTTTCTCAATATTCAAACCTGCAGTACAAACAAAAGCCCCAATATAATCCTCTTTATCCTCTGAAATGTAATCTGCCAAACATAAATTATTTTTAGTTTTTTTAGATTGTTGTCTTAAAAAATTAAAGGTTTCTAAAGTAATTCCATCTTCAAATAATAGAACATCATCTCCTTCTTTTTTAGCTTGCCAAATACCAATTTTTGAATTTAAACGAAGCCAATTTTTAGAGGAGATTTTGGTTAACATTTCTTTAGCATCTCGTAATAAATTTCTTGCTTGTTCCGCATATTTTTCACTATCTAATATTTGTGGATATTTTTCTTTCATCTCCCAAGAAATAAAAAATGGAGTCCAATCAATAAATGGTATTATCTCTTCAATATTAACATTTGTATATGTTTGTACTCCAGTCTGTTTTGATCTTGGAGGTATATAATCTTTTGGTACAATAAAAGAATTCTGTCTCGCTTGAACTAAAGAAACAAATTGTTTTTGAGATTTTCTTTTTAAATAATTATCTTTAATATCAGTATATTTCTTAATTATATTGTTTTTATATTCTGTAGATTTATCTCCAATAATATTAGTAGATGCACTGACTGCCTTAGAAGCATCTAATACATGAAACACTAAATTATTAGTATAATTATCCATTAATTTTACAGCTGTATGAATTTGAGAAGTTGTAGCTCCCCCTATCATTAAAGGTATGTTAAAATTTCTTCTTTGCATTTCTTGAGCAACATGAACCATTTCATCAAGAGATGGAGTAATTAACCCGCTTAAACCAATTATATCTACCTCATGATTTATCGCTTCATCTAAAATTTTATCAGCAGGTACCATAACCCCTAAATCTATAATTTCAAAATTATTACATGCCAATACTACCCCGACAATGTTTTTTCCAATATCATGAACATCTCCTTTAACTGTTGCTAGTAATATTTTTCCAGCTTTACTTCCCTCTGTTTTATCTTTTTCCATAAAGGGAGTCAAAAAAGAAACTGACTTCTTCATAACTCTAGCGGATTTTACAACTTGGGGTAGAAACATTTTTCCACTTCCAAAAAGTTCCCCGACAATATTCATTCCATCCATTAATGGACCTTCAATTACATTTAATGGCTTTTCAGAATTTGACCTAGCTTCTTCGGTGTCCTCTTCAATAAATTGAACAATTCCTTTTACTAAGGAATGTTCTAACCTCCGATTAACAGACCAAGATCTCCATTCTAAATTTTCTTCTTTCTTTTTAACTCCACCTTTATAATTATCCGCAATTACTAGTAATCTTTCCGTTGCATCTGTGTCAGTATTTAACAACACATCTTCTACAGCCTGTAATAAATCTTTAGGGATCTCTTCATAGACTTCAATCATACCCGCATTTACAATACCCATATCTAATCCATTCTTTATTGCGTGATATAAAAATGCAGAATGCATTGCCTCTCTCACCACGTTATTACCTCTGAAAGAAAAAGAAACATTACTAACACCTCCACTAACTTTCGCATTAGGAAGATTCTCTTTAATCCATTTGGTAGCTTTAAAAAAATCTACCACATAAGAGTTATGTTCCTCAATTCCAGTAGCTACAGTCAGAATATTTGGGTCGAAAATTATATCTTCACTTGGAAAACCAATTTGATCTACCAAAATATGATAAGCTCTTTCACAAATTCTTATTTTATCTTGAAAATGTACAGCTTGACCTTCTTCATCAAACGCCATAATAACAACTGCAGCACCATATTTTAAGATCGTTCTAGCCTGATTTTTAAAAACCTCCTCACCTTCTTTCAAAGAAATAGAATTTACAATTCCCTTACCTTGAATGCATTTTAAACCTTCTTCAATAATCTCCCATTTTGAGGAATCAATCATAATGGGCACCTTGCAAATATCAGGTTCAGAAGCAATTAAATTTAAAAAATGAATCATTGACTCTTCACCATCTATGAGTCCATCATCCATATTAACATCAATAATTTGCGCTCCGTTTTGTACTTGTTGAAGTGCAACTGAAAGCGCTTCATCAAACTTATCCTCTTTTATCAATCTTCTAAATTTTGTAGAACCCATAACATTAGTTCTTTCTCCAATATTTACAAAATTACTTAACTCAGATATAGTAACTGCTTCCAGCCCACTCAAACGCATCTTTCTCTCAATTTCTGGTAATTTTCTTGGTTTACATTCTTTTGCAATCCTTACAAATTCTGAAATGTGTTTAGGGGTTGTACCACAACACCCTCCAATAATATTAACCAATCCAGAATTCATAAAATGTTTTAATTGCTCCCCCATCATTTCAGCAGTCTCATCATATTCTCCCATCTCATTAGGAAGTCCTGCATTTGGATAAGCGCTCACATAAAATGGTGATTTTTCAGAAAGTTCTTTTATATATGGTCTCATCGCAGAGGTTCCTAAAGCACAATTAAAACCTACACTTAGTAAAGGAATATGGGAAATGGAATTTAAAAAAGCTTCAGCAGTTTGTCCTGATAGGGTTCTACCACTTTGATCTGTAATAGTTCCTGAAACCATTACTGGAAGGTCTATTTTTCTTCTATCAAACACATCAGAAATAGCAAATAAAGCAGACTTACAGTTTAATGTGTCAAAAACAGTTTCTACTAATAAAAGATCTACCCCTCCATCTATTAACGCTTCTATCTGCTCTGTATATGCAACTTTGAGCTGATCAAAAGTTATATGACGAAAAGCAGGATTTTCTACATCAGGAGAAATAGAAGATGTTCTATTTGTTGGGCCTATTGCTCCCGCTACAAATCTTGGTTTTTCTGATGTAGAATATTCTTTAGCAATTTCTTTAGCAATTTTAGCAGATTGGTAATTGATATCATATACAGCTGATTCTAAATTATAGTCTGCTTGAGCGATTGAAGTGCCGCTAAAAGTATTTGTTTCTAAAATATCGGCTCCTGCATTTAAGAATTCAGCATGAATCTCCTTAATAATTCGAGGACGAGTTATAGAAAGAATATCATTATTTCCTTTTAAATCACAGGTTGAACTTTTAAATCTATTTCCTCTAAAGTCTTCTTCAGTAAGATTATATCTTTGTATCATGGTACCCATGGCTCCATCTAATACAAGAATTCTATCTTTTAATATTTCTTTTATCGTCTTGTTCATTTCTTCAATTTTCAAGACTTTACAAAAAAGATTTCGGAAAAAACGTTTTGATTTCGTCATCTGCCTCCATTTTAGGAGTGGGAATTGGCACCCTGCTTTTTCAGGGTTGCCAAGACATCATAGGGCCCATCCCTCCGTCTTTCTTGATAAGTCAACCACAAAATAATAACAAAAAAATTTAATTTCCAAATTTGTCTATAGAATTATTATTTTTCTATATTTGTGGTCCAATAAAGTGGAAGGATTTGGCCTATTGCAACCACTAGAAAAAATGCTAAAACAGCAAAACTCTTTTAAAAGATCATCACTGCCAAATCCGACATTTTTTTTATAAATAGTATTATTAATTTAAATAAATTAAGAAATGTCATATTTTTTTACATCCGAATCTGTCTCGGAAGGACACCCAGACAAAGTATCAGATCAAATTTCTGATGCACTTTTAGATAATTTTTTAGCACAAGATCCAAATTCCAAAGTTGCATGTGAAACTTTAGTAACAACTGGTTTAACCGTTTTATCTGGAGAAGTTAAAACTAAAGGTTATGTAGATGTACAAAAAGTAGCAAGACAAGTAATTAGAAAAATTGGATATGTAAAGTCAGAATATCAATTTGATGCCGACAGTTGTGGAGTAATCTCTGCAATTCACGAGCAATCAGCAGATATTAGACAAGGAGTAGTTGAAGGAGAAGGATTACATCAAGAACAAGGTGCGGGAGATCAAGGAATGATGTTTGGATATGCAACAAATGAAACTGAAAACTTGATGCCTTTAGCACTAGATATTTCTCATAAAATATTAATAGAGTTAGCAGATATAAGAAAGAAAGGAGAAGAAATGACCTATCTGCGACCAGATTCAAAATCTCAAGTTACTTTAGAATATAATGACGACCATTCTCCTAAAAGAATTACTGATATTGTAGTTTCTACTCAGCATGATGATTTTGATTCAGAACAAGCAATGCAAAAACAAATTGAGAATGATGTAAAAAACATATTAATCCCAAGAATCAAGGAGCAGCTTTCTGAAGAAAACAAGTCTTTATTTGGTTCTGAGAAATATCATGTAAATCCTACAGGAAAGTTTGTAATTGGTGGTCCTCATGGAGACACAGGACTCACTGGAAGAAAGATTATTGTAGATACTTACGGCGGAAAAGGAGCTCATGGTGGCGGAGCTTTTAGTGGAAAAGATCCATCAAAAGTAGATAGGTCCGCAGCTTACGCTACAAGACACATAGCTAAGAACTTAGTAGCTGCAGGTGTAGCTGAAAGAATTTTAGTACAAGTAAGTTACGCTATTGGGGTAGCAGAACCAATGGGTATTTTTGTAGATACCTACGGGACTTCAAAAGTTAATTTAACAGATGGAGAAATTGCAGAAACAGTAAAAAACATGCCTTGTTTTAACTTAAAACCTGCATCAATTATTAGTAGATTAAAGCTGAAAAATCCTATTTATTCAGAAACTGCTGCATATGGACATATGGGTAGAGAACCTGAAATTAAAACAGTTAGTTTTAATATTGCAGGAATAGATCAAGATTTTGAAGTAGAAACTTTTACCTGGGAAAAATTGGACTGTCAAGAAGAAATAAAATCAGCTTTTAACATATAATAAATAAAAATACTATTTTTAAGGCCTCTATATTGAGGCCTTTTTTTATATAAAATTACATGAAAAAAACACTATTAATTTTATTTACTTGTCTTTTGAATTCTTTAACTGCTCAAGTTGAAATGAAGTACAATCAAGATTCAAAGGAACTTCCAAAATGGGTTCAATTAATGTATTCAGAAAAACCTAATGAAGGCAGGATTATAGAGGAATACAATAAATTTTATACAACAAATGAGTTTGTGAAGAATCAACACACTCAATACTACAAAAGATGGATTCGTTCTTTGAGCAGAACAACTAATCTTAACACAAATTCATCTAAATCCAAAAGCAGTAACCAATGGCAATGTATTGGTCCTTGGGATTTTGATAAAGACGCAAATAGTAGAAGTTATGCCCCAGGGTCAGCTCATGTATATACCGTGGAACAATCTATAAGCAATCCAAATATTCTATATGCAGGAACAGCTACAGCAGGGGCTTGGAAAACAACTGATAAGGGAGATAATTGGAATTTAATCACAAGAGAAATTTCTCTGAATGGAGTATATGCAATTGAAATAGATTTCTTAGATCCAGATGTGATTTATATAAGCGGAAATGGTGGTATTTTTAGATCTTACGACAGTGGATCCAATTGGACTTCAATAGGAAATGCTACGTTTACTAATCTTTTTCATTCTGTTACAGATATAAAATTAAATCCTACTAACAATTTAGAGTTATTTGTTGCAACAGATGAAGGTTTGTTTAAATCAACAGATAGAGGAGATAATTTTTCAACTATTATGACCGGTAATTTCTTAGAAATTGAATTTCATCCTAACAGTGCTGATACTATGTATTTTGTAAAACAAACTGCTAATAAGACTGAGTTTTACAGATCAGATGATGGTGGAAATACAATAACCTTGTACTCGAATGGATGGCCAAATCCAAATTCTACAGATGAACAAAAAAGAACAGAAATTGCAGTTAGTGCTGCAGAGCCAGATAAAATTGTAGCGCTTGCGACTGGAAGTGCAAATGGAGGAAGTGGGTTATACGGAATCTATATTAGTAACGATAAAGGAGAAAATTGGACTTTTAAGTGTTGTGGACCTCAACCTGCTGGAATCCCTGATAGTATAAATATAAATATGATGGGCTGGCAACCAGATGGATCAGATGATGGGGGTCAATATTATTATGATTTAGCTCTGGCTATTAACCCAACAAATGCGGACATTATTCATGTAGGGGGTGTTAACCATTGGATTTCTACAGACGGAGGAATGTCTTTTACTTGCCCTTCAAAATGGAGTACTCCTTACAAAAAAGGTTATGTACACGCAGATATTCACGATATTAATTATTTTGGGAACGATTTATGGTTTGCTTGTGATGGTGGTATATTTTACTCTTCAGACTATGGAGATAGTATCTATAAAAAACAAAACGGAATAGCAGGAACAGATTTCTGGGGTTTTGGAGCGGGATTTAAAGATGGAGATGTAATGTTAGGAGGCACCTATCATAACGGAACTTTATTAAAAGATGGTAATACTTATATTAATGACTGGTTATCTACTGATGGAGGAGATAATATCAGAGGCTTTGTAAATTTTGGTATGCCTAGAATTGCCTATAGTGATTATAATGGCAAAATTTTATCAGGTGATAGAGCCATAGATATTTCTACATTTTCTTTAGCTTTAAAACCTAACGCATCTTATATCATTGGAGAGTCATCACAAATGGAATTTGACCCCAGATGTTTTAATTGGAGCTATATAGGAAATGACTCTACTCTCTGGATATCTAAAGATAATGCCTCAACTTATAGCCCTGTTTATCATTTTGATGATAAAGTAACTTCCGTAGAAGTTGCGTGGAGTAATCCTGATGTAATATATGTAGCCACTTGGCCATCTTGGTGGGGAACTAAAAAGTTGTGGAGAACAGATAATGCAGGACAAAATTGGTCTGATATTACTCCAACAAACATAAACGGACAAGATTGGATTCCGTACGACATAACAATTAGCAGTGACGATGAAAATACACTATGGATTGCCAGAACATCTATGTATGGTGGAGTGCAAGATGCTCAAGGATATGAAGTATTTAAATCATCTGATGGTGGAATAACTTGGGATAACTGGAGCACCTCAACTCTTGATAATATAAATGCTACCAATATTGAACATCAAAGAGGTAGTGATGGAGGCGTTTATCTTGGAACAAGAGACGCGGTATATTACAGGAACAATACTATGACAGACTGGGAAATCTATGATAATAATTTACCTAAAAGTACTACTTCAACACAGCTTATACCTTATTACAGAGAAGGAAAATTATTTAACGGAACCAATCGTTCAGCATACGAAATTGAATTTTACGAAAATAGTCCTCCCTCAGCTCAAATATCTGCTGATAGATTGACTATCAATTGTTTAAACGATACAGTTCGATTTGTAGATCACTCTGCTGTGCGTCTAAATAGTGCTAGTTGGGAATGGTTCTTCCCCGGAGGAAGTCCAAGCACCTCTAATTTAGAAAATCCTATTGTAGTTTATTCTAGTCCTGGAAGTTATGATGTAACTTTAAAAGTAATAGACACTTTTGGTACAAGCACCCAAACTATACCTAATTTCATAACTTATACGGATACAGTATTTCCAATTACAAATTCAAATTCTTTATATGAAAGATTTAACAGTAGTATTTTTCCCCCATCAGATTGGCAAAATCCTACTTCTTCTTATTCTTGGCAATCTATAGTAGTAGATACAGGAATAAATTGCTT
>CAJXFN010000016.1 GCA_913052655.1 uncultured Flavobacteriales bacterium
GTTCCTGCTCTAGATAAACTCTTGCTAACGTTTCTGTTACTAGCTCATCTTTTTCTATTAATGAATTTTTAGCGGTTTCAGAAGGAGAAAAGAATTTATTTTTATCAGTTTTAATAGTAGGATTATTTTTGATAAAATTTTCAATTACCTCTGTTTCTTGTTTTTTTGATTCATATCTATTTATCTTTTTAATATTTGTTAGTGATAACCATTGTGAAAATGAATATTCATCATTTTCATTAAACTCAAGTGGATTACCTATTTTTAGTTCTTTCTTAATTTCTTGAGTAATAGGATCATTTTTTTCTAAATTAATGACTTCAATTTGTCTTTCTTTTTCTATAATTTTTCCAAATGGTTTTTGAGTTATTAATTTAAAAAGTTTTTTTCTGTCTAAGCTATATAAAGACGCTTTTTTTAACTTTCGATTATATCTTATACTTTCTGTGTTAAGTAATCCTTTAGCTAACAGAATATGTGAAATAGAGAAGTAAGGATATTGGTTAATAATCTCTTCTAAAAATAAATTATCCTCTTTATTAATTAAGTTTGGATTAGAAATAAGTGATATTAATCTTTCTTTTTGCATTACCAATTTACTACAGATTTATTAAAAATATCTTCGATTAGCTGATCACAAATTTCCTCCATATATATATCTTCTACATTACTTAAATCTTCGGTTGAAGGAAAGTCTTTAAACCTACTAAAAGTTGAGTTGAAATTTAATTTCTCATCATATTTATTTGTGAAAGTTACACTCACTTTTATAGTCAATCTGTTTTCTCTTGCAGTTTCATTTGCTCTAATAGCGATAGGTTTTATATTGTAGGAAATTATCTCTCCTGAAAAGGATAAATCACCTCCTTGATTAATCTGCTGTACATTTGTTTGAGAAGTAAAATAATCTTTTAATTTTTCTGTGAACGTGTTGCTCAATGAGGAATTTATAGTATTTGCTTTATTCTTAAAAAAAGATACAGAAAATGTCTTTACTTCAGGAGATATAGAAGCTCCGGTAAAAGAATAGAATCCACATGAGGAAAAGATTATTATAAAAAATATGTAAACAATATATCTCATACTAAAGTTTAAATTCCTTTATCTTTCGGTATAAGGTTCTTTCAGATATACCAAGTTCTTCAGCCGCAAGTTTTCTTTTACCATTATGTTTTTCTAAAGATTTCTTTATGAGATTTTTTTCATGATTTGCTAAAGTGTACACTTCCTCTTGAGAATCAGACTCTTGTTGTTTTGGCAGTAAGGTAATTTCGTTTTCATTAACGTCATTAAAAATATCTTTATTGAAATTTGAATTTTCTTCATTATTAATTAGATCAAATGTAATTTTCTTAAGTTCTGTTAAATCTCTTTTCATGTCAAATAGAACCTTATAAAGAATCTCTCTTTCTGAAAGATCTGCTTTAGATTTTTCTTCAAATAAAATAGGACTATTGTTTTCGTTTCGGTTTTCGGGTAATGCGTGTAAAACAGTTGTTGCGGAAATATTTCGTTCTTTTTCAATAACAGATAGTTGTGCAACAAAATTTCTTAGCTGTCGAATATTTCCCGGCCAGTTATAGTCTGTAATTAATTTTAAAGCATCACTTTCTAAGCGTATAGAAGGTGTATTATATTTATCCGCAAAATCAGAAGCAAATTTTCTGAATAATAGAGATATATCTTCTTTTCTGTCTCTTAATGCTGGAATAAAAATACTTATAGTATTTAATCGGTAATACAAGTCCTCTCTAAATTTTCCTTCTTTGATTGCATTGGGTATATTTACATTAGTTGCGGCAATAACTCTTACATCTGTTTTGATAGCATTTGAGGAGCCAACTTTCATGAACTCCCCACTTTCTAAAACCCTTAGTAGTCTAACCTGAGTTGACATTGGTAGTTCTGCAACTTCATCAAGGAAAATTGTACCACCATTTGCAACTTCAAAATATCCTTTTCTGCTGTCATGTGCTCCAGTAAAAGATCCCTTCTCATGACCAAAAAGCTCGCTGTCTATTGTTCCCTCAGGTATTGCTCCGCAATTAACCGCAATATAGTTGTTATGTTTCCTATTACTATTTTGGTGTATAATTTTTGGGATATTTTCTTTTCCTGTGCCACTTTCTCCTGAAACAAAAACCGAAATATCTGTATGTGCTACTTGTAGAGCAATGTCAATTGCTCTTTCTAACAATGGACTGTTACCTATGATTCCAAATCTCTGTTTTGCTTGTTGTTTATTCATAATTAAATAACTTTTCCTAGTAACGTAGCTGCAGTACAATTCTCTATATTTACCATTACAACATCTCCTTTCTTATGACTATCTTTCGGAAAAACAACTGTTGAATTATGTGATGTTCTTCCATAAAAATAATCTTCAGATCTTTTAGATGTTCCTTCAATTAAAACCTCATAACTATTGCCAACCTTCTCTTTGTTCCTTAATAAGGAATGATTCATTTGTTTTTCAATGATTTCAGATAATCTCCTTTGTTTTATTTCATCTGGAATATCGTCTTCCATACGTGCTGCGGGAGTGTTTGGACGTTCAGAGTATTTAAACATATACCCATACTCATATTTTACATAATCCATCAAACTTAATGTGTCTTTATGATCCTCCTCGGTTTCAGTGCAGAAACCAGTAATCATATCCATTGATATGGCGCAATCAGGCATCTCCTTTTTAATATTGTCAATTAATGTTATATACTCTTCTCTATTATATCCTCTGTTCATCAATTTTAAAATTCTACTACTTCCTGATTGTACAGGTAAGTGTATATATTTACAGATATTGTCGTGTTTTGACATTGTTTGAATAACCTCTAAGGTCATATCTTGTGGATTAGAAGTTGAGAATCTAATCCTTAATTCTGGGCATTTTAAAGCAACTTTTTCAAGTAGTTTTGCAAAGTTAATACTATTTTTTTTTGTTTTTTTATCTGCTTTTTTAAAGTCTTTTTTAGGACCTCCTCCATACCATAAATATGAGTCTACATTTTGTCCTAGTAAGGTTACTTCTTTGTATCCGTCATGAACAAGTTGTAGGCATTCATTTACAATACTTTCTGGATCGCGACTCCTTTCTCTTCCCCTAGTAAAAGGAACTACACAAAAGGTACACATATTATCACATCCTCTAGTAATAGATACAAAAGCTGTAACACCGTTTCCTCCTAACCTGATAGGACTTATATCTGCATAAGTTTCTTCTTTTGATAATATGACATTTACAGCTTTTCTTCCATCATCAACTTCTTGTATTAAATTAGGTAAATCTCTATATGCGTCAGGACCGATTACTATATCTACTAATTTTTCTTCCTCTAGAAACTTTTCTTTTAATCTTTCTGCCATACATCCTAAAACTCCTACAATCATTTTAGGATTTTCCATTTTCTTGATGGAGTTATAAAACTCTAATCTTTTACGAATTGTTTGTTCTGCTTTTTCTCGAATAGAACAAGTATTTACAAATACTAAATCTGCTTCATTAATACTATGAGTAGTAGAAAATCCCTCTTTTGTTAAAATAGAAGCTACAATTTCTGAATCGGAAAAATTCATTTGACAACCATAACTTTCTATGTACATCTTTCTCCCTCCAGAAATATTGTTAGATATATTTAAGCTTGTTCCCTGCTTACTTTCATCTATATTTTTGTCTATTATTTTTTCTAAACTCATAAATTTTTTGTGTTAATCTGCTGCAAAAGTATAAAAAAAAACTGACATTTTGTGACAATATGTCATTCGTATTTTTACTTATATTATTATATAATATAGTGAAACTGACATGAAAATCTAAATTTGGCAGTTTAATAATTCCTCATTTTCTTTGCAGAATAATTTTTTAAAATATTAGTTTTCAGTTATGGCAAAAAACTTAGTTATTGTAGAATCTCCAGCGAAGGCAAAAACAATTGAAGGATATTTAGGAAAAGATTTTTTAGTAAAATCTAGTATTGGTCACATACGAGATCTGCCAAAAAAAGGGGGTATGGGAATTGATATTGAAAATGGTTTTATTCCAAATTATGAAGTTTCTGAAGACAAGAAACATGTTGTCGCGGAATTAAAGAAGAATGTCAAAATTGCAGATACAGTCTGGATTGCAACTGATGAGGATAGAGAAGGAGAGGCTATTGCTTGGCATCTTCAAGAAGTATTAGATTTGGAAAAGAAAGATACTAAAAGAATTGTTTTTCATGAAATTACAAAAAAAGCAATTACTAATGCTGTAAAAAACCCTAGAGATATTGATAAAAATTTAGTGAATGCTCAACAAGCTCGAAGAGTATTAGATAGATTAGTAGGTTTTGAATTGTCTCCAGTATTATGGAGAAAAGTAAAGCAAGGTTTATCTGCTGGTAGGGTGCAGTCTGTGGCCGTAAGGTTAATTGTTGAAAGAGAAAAAGAAATTGAATCTTTTACATCTATTTCTTCATATAAGATTTCTGCAATTTTTGAAAATAAAAATCAGAAAATATTTAAAGCAGAAATTCCACACAGGTTTGAAAAGAAAGACGCTGCTGAAGAGTTTTTAAATAAATGCAATTCAGCAGAATTCACAATTTTAGATTTAGAAAAAAAACCAGCTAAAAAATCTCCATCCGCTCCATTTATTACGTCAACTTTACAGCAAGAAGCTTCAAGAAAGTTAGGATATTCTGTGTCTCAAACTATGACAGTTGCTCAAAGATTATATGAATCTGGTAAGATAACATATATGAGAACGGATAGTGTTAATTTGTCTCAAGACGCTCTAGAATCTTCAAGAAAGGAAATAATCAATTTGTATGGAGAAGATTATTCTTTTAAAAGAAGTTTTTCTAACAAGTCAAAGGGAGCCCAAGAAGCTCATGAAGCAATACGTCCAACAGACATGAGTAAACATACTGTGGAGGCAGAAAGTTCTCACAAGAAACTATATGAACTTATTTGGAAAAGAACTATAGCTTCACAAATGTCTGATGCTCTTTTAGAAAAGACTACTGTAAAAATTGGTGTTTCCACTGCTGATGAAAAATTTGTTGCTAAAGGAGAAGTGATAAGGTTTGATGGTTTTATGAAAGTCTACTTGGAAGGTAAAGATGAAGAATCAGTGGAACAAAAAGGTATGTTGCCTCAACTTAATATAAATGAACTATTAAATCTGAATGAAATGAATGCTGTAGAGCGATTTTCAAAACATCCAGCTAGGTACGCTGAGGCAAGTCTAGTTAAGAAATTAGAGGATCTGGGTATTGGTCGTCCCTCAACATATGCATCTATTATTACTACTATCCAAAAGAGAGGGTATGTTGTAAAGGATAATAGGGATGGAATAAAAAGAGAGTATCAATATTTACAACTTAAAGATGGGAATGTTTTGTGTGAGATAAAAACAGAAAATACCGGAGCAGAAAAAAATAAAATGTTTCCAACGGATATTGGTGTTGTTGTAAATGAATTTTTAGTAGGACATTTTGATAATATATTAGATTACGGTTTTACTGCTGGTGTAGAAAAGGAGTTTGATGAAGTTGCGGAAGGTAAAAAGAAATGGAATGAAATGATTCAGAACTTTTACGGAGATTTTCATTTAACAGTTAGAAATGTAATTGGCACAGCCCAAAAGGCTTTAGGGGAAAGGAACTTAGGAGTAGATCCTGCCTCTGGTAAAAATGTTTTTGTTCGAATTGGCCCTTTTGGACCTATGGTTCAACTTGGAGAAAAGCAGGAGGATGAAAATGCTCCAAAACCAAAATTTGCAAGTTTATTAAAGAATCAATCAATTCAATCAATAACAATTGAGGAAGCTTTGGATTTGTTCAAGCTGCCAAGAATAGTTGGAGATTTTGAAGGTGATGAAGTTGTAGCTTCTGTAGGTAGATTTGGACCTTATTTGCGATACAAAGGGAAATTCACATCTATTAGAAAAGAAGAAGGTGATGATCCTCTTACTATTAATATTGATAGGGCTATAGAATTAATAAAATTAAAGATTCAAGCGGACAAAGATAGATTAATTCTTAATTTTGAAGGAGATCCCTTAGTTCAAGTTTTAAATGGGAGGTACGGCGCTTTTATTCAAGTTTCTCCTAAAAAAGGAAAAAAAATTAATGTGAAAATTCCTAAGGATTTGGACCCAAAAGAATTGACTAGAGAGAAATGTTTAGAATTGATGGAAAGTCAACCAAAATCTAAAAGAAAGAAGAAATAATATGGAGATATCATCAAATTTTGTTCCCCTTAACTCTGGATTGTATTCATTAAAAGATAGATGGAACCCTCATCAAATAGGATTCCAAATTGATTCTCACACACAAGAATCGTTTCCAAGTGTGAACTATGCTGAGATTGCAATATTTAATGTTCCTGAATACAATGGTACAGATAATATTTCATCTACTGATGACTGTAAGATTAGAGATTCTTTTTACAGATTATATTTTGAAGATTTTCCTAAAGTAGCTGATTTAGGAACTTTAAATCTAATGTCATCTAGAAAAGAAACTTTTGATTTAATTACTGAGGTTTGTTTATACTTAATAGAAAAAGGAATAATTCCTTTAATTATTGGGGGTGGACATGATATTTCTTACTCCATATATAAGGCTTATGCACAGCTGGAAAAAAACATTACTATTTGTTCTGTAGATTCTACTTTTGATATAGGACTTAAGGATGATAAATTAAAATCTAGTTCATTTTTAAGTAAAATTTTATCGTACAAACCAAACCATCTATTTAATTACATTAATATTGGATATCAAAGCTTCTTTGTCAAACCTGATGAAATAAAATTACTAGAGGGGTTAAATTTTGATTTAAATAGATTAGGTGAAATTAAAGCAAAAATGTATGAAATAGAACCTTTGTTCAGAAATACAGATTTCTTAAGTTTCGACATGTCTTCTGTTCGTAGTTCTTCTTTTATTTCCAATGTATATTCGACTCCAAATGGATTTAATGGAGAAGAAGCATGTAGGATTGCAAGATATGCGGGTATTAGCGATAAAATATCTTCTTTTGGAATTTTTGAATATAATCAGCACCTAGATAAGTTGAATCAAGGTTCTCAATTAATTTCTCAAATGATATGGTATTTTATAGAAGGTATTAAATCAAGAAAAAATGAGCTAAATCCTAATTTACATAATTGTATAAAATATACTGTAGCTTTTGAGGATCAACAAACCGAAATTGAATTTTTTAAAAGTCAAACTAGTGGTAGGTGGTGGATGGGGGTGCCCTTCAAAAACCCTAAAACTAATAATTTTGACAACTATTTTGTAGCTTGTTCGTACGATGATTATCAATGTGCAAACAAAGGGGAGATTCCAAAAAGATGGATAAAAACATATAACAGATTTTTATAAAGTTCTTTTTAATTACCTAAAAAATATTGTGATTTCTTCTATTTTTCTCTTAACTAAAAAAAAATACTTATATTAGCAACCGAAAAAAAAGGTTGAAACATTAAAATTAACATGAAAAAAACCATTCTTATTATATCTTTATTTTCCCTGTGTTTTGGGATTTCTAAAGCCCAACAAGTTCCACAATTCAGTCAAAATATGTTCAATAAGCTGGCAAATAACCCGGGATCTGCTGGAAGTTCAGATGCTATAAACGCAACTGTACTGCACCGTTCTCAATGGATGGGATTTGAAGGAGCTCCTAAAACTTTTAACCTTGCATTAGACGCACCATTTGAAGTTTTACATGGTGGTTTAGGATTGAATATTGTTTCCGACGATATAGGTGAGTATAGTAACTTAGGTCTTCAATTTTCATATGCATTTAGAACAGATTTAGGTCAAGGTCAACTAGGAATTGGAGCTTCCGCTGGAATGTATCAAAGTGGGTTAAATGGAGGGGGGTTAATACCCGCAGATCTAGGAGATGTTTCTGTGCCTACTGGAGAAATTAGTGGATCCGCTGTAGATTTTGGAGGAGGTATATATTACAATACTCAGGATGTTTATTTAGGGTTATCAACTTTACACATTACAGAACCTTCTATTGAAAAAGATGATGGAGATATAATTAATTTATCTCGTCATTATTTTTTATTAGCAGGATATTATCAAGAGATAAATCCTTTATTGTCATTAAACCCGTCAATTTATTTAAAATCTGATGGCTCTACTTCTCAACTCGACGTAAATGCAAACCTTTTATACAATAATAGAATATGGGGTGGCGTTAGTTATAGATTAGATGAAGGAATTGTATTACTTACTGGTATGAATATTAATAATGATTTAAGATTTGGACTTGCATATGATGTAGTTCTTAATCAAATTCAAAATAACAGTTTAGAATTTATGTTAGGTTATAGTTTTAAGGTAGATTATGATAAACCTGTAAAGAGCTACAAAAATCCAAGATATTTATAAAATAAAAAACCTTTCACGAAAGTGAATTAAATTAAAATGAATATGAAGAAAATATTACTTTTAAGTTCAGTAGTCGCTTTGTTAAGTGGTTGTGCTGGTTCTGGAAACGGAGAACTGATTGGAGGTACAGATAGATTAGTATGGAACCCTACAGATCCTTATGGAATGGCGTTTATTCCTCAAGGAAGTTTTGTAATGGGGCCCTCTGATCAAGATGTCCCTTTCGCTAATGTTTCAACCAATCAGAGAGTTTCTGTAGGAGCATTTTATATGGATATAACAGAAATTACAAATAATGAGTACCGTCAATTTGAAAGATGGGTTGTTGATTCTATGATTAGAACTGAGATGAAATTGTTTCAACATCGTAGAGGAGATACCATTAAAAGTAATAATGTTGTAAATGGAGATACATTAAGGAAAATTGACTGGGATGTTAGATTGAATAAAAATTCAGATGAGTATAAAGATTTATATGATTCTATGTTTGTAAAAACTTATGTTGATGGACAACCAATAAAAGAAGAGAATAACATTATTTATAGATATGAAGAACTTGATGTAAGAGCCCTTTCTAAATCTAATAGATTAGATGAGGAAACTATAGATAAGATGAACGCAACAACTTACAGAGATAATTTTGTAATCGAGAGAGCAGTAAAGATTTATCCATCTACTTTAGATTATCAATCTGATTATGCTTATGCTAATAACGAAACGGACGCTACCTTTAATTATGAACACGTAGCCCATGATGACTATCCTGTTGTTGGTATTACGTGGGAACAAGCTAATGCTTTTTGTCACTGGAGAACTCACATTATGAATTCTTACTTAAGGTCAAATAATGAACCTTTATTGCCTGATTTTAGATTACCTACAGAAACTGAATGGGAATATGCGGCCAGAGGTGGTTACGGAATGTCTCCATATCCTTGGGGAGGGCCATATACTAGAAATATGAAAGGTTGTTTCTTAGCGAACTTTAAACCATTGAGAGGAAATTATGTAGCTGATGGGGGACTAAAGGCTATTAAGGTTAAACAGTATAATCCTAACAACTATGGATTGTATGATATGGCTGGAAATGTAGCAGAATGGACTTCTACAGTATATGATGAGACCTCTACTTCATATTCTCATGATATGAATTCAGATAATTCTTATATTTCTGAGGAATCAGATCAAGATGTGTTAAAAAGAAAGGTTGTAAGAGGAGGTTCGTGGAAAGATATTTCATACTTTATCCAGACGTCTACAAGAACCTATGAATATGATGATGTCTCTACTTCTTACATTGGATTTAGATGTGTTATGGATTTCTTAGGAAGAGATAAGAAAGATTTTCAATAAAAATTAAATTAATAAAAACTAAATAAAAAAAAATGGGATTAGGAAATATCACAGAAGCTAAATGGTACAAAAAAATGATGCCGAAACTGTATGGTTGGGGTGCAGCATTAGTAATTATTGGAGCATTATTTAAAATTGAGCATTGGCCATTTGCAAGTTTATTTTTAATTATTGGTCTAAGTACAGAAGCAATAATTTTCTTTTTCTCTGCTTTTGAAAAAACCCATGAAGAATACCAATGGGAAAAAGTATACCCTGAATTAGGTTCAGATCATATGACTGATCCTGCGAATATGACACCATCTCAACAATTAGACAATGCACTTGAGAAAGCAAAGATTGATAATGAATTGGTGGAAAGTTTGAATGAAGGACTAAGAGCTTTTGGAGAATCTGCAGCAAAATTAAATGAAACAATATCTGCAGCATCTAGCATATCGGAATATAATAGTCAAATTCAAGAGGGGGTTAAGAATATGAATGCTTTAAATTCATTATATGAATTACAGTTGCAAGCATCTAATCAACAAATGGAAGCTACAACTATATTTTTACAAAATCTTCAGTCATCTGTTGAAGATTCCAAGAAGTTTCAAGAACAGGTCTCTCAACTTGCAGTAAATCTTGAGCAGATGAATAAAGTTTATGGAAACATGTTAAGTGCAATGAATCCAAATAAGTAATCATCTATTTTAATTATTAAATAACTAAAAAATATGGCAGGAGGAAATTTGTCACCAAGACAAAAGATGATTAATATGATGTATTTAGTGTTAACAGCACTACTTGCATTAAATGTTTCCAAAGAAGTTTTAAATTCCTTTTTTGAAGTAAATTTAGGAATTGTAAAATCAACTGAGGGTTTACAAAAGAAAAATTTAGACACCTACAGTGATTTTGAAAATGCTGCGAATCAAGAAAAGGTTAAAAATTATAAGAAACTAGCTAACCAAGTAAAACCCGAATCAGAATTTCTTGTAGATTTTATTCAGTCAATGAAATATGATTTAGTTTTAAAGTCTGACGGAAAGGTTTTTTTAGATTCCTATAAAGATGAAAATGGAGATGAAATTGAAGAAAATATTAGAGAGATTGATTACTCAGAACTATCTAATGATGATAAGACAAAACATATAGCTCATTTAGAAGGTAAGGATAAAAGAAACGTTTCTGGTGATTTATTTAATCCAAAAAACACTGTTAATGGACCTAATGTTAATGGTGATGGAATGGCTACACAGTTAAGAAAAAAAATTGATAGTTTTAGAAAATTTTTAATTGGGACATTAGAATTAGCTGAAGATTCTACATGGATTTCGCCGGGAAGTGCAGATAAACTCATTCAGAAACTTAATGATAATTTATTAATTGATGATGGTAAGTCTTTTGGAGAAAAAAATGTTACATGGGAGGAATATAATTTTTATGATATGCCATCCGTAGGTGCATTAACTCTCCTTTCTAAGTGGCAAGCTGACATAAAAAATATGGAATCTGAAGTGATTTCTTTTTTCGCAAATAATATAGATGCCTCATCTTTAAAGTTTTCTTCGGCCATGGCGACCACAATTCCCTCTTCTAATTTTGTATTAGTTGGTGATGAATTTAAATCTAAAATATTTTTAACGGCATATGATAAAACATCTAACCCTGAAATTTTAATTGGAGATTACGATTCTCTTCCTGATGGAACTTATCAGTTTAAGGGAGATCCTGTAGTAGTTCCTGTAGTTAATGGTCAAGGAATGTACACTGTGAAAGGTAAAAGAGTTGGACCACAAACTTATAAAGGGTTAATTAAAATTTTACAAGACGATGGTGATCAATATTATCCTTTTGAAGGAGAATATATTGTTGCTAATAAATCTTTTGCGGTATCTCCAACTAAAATGAACGTTTTATATACCGTTATTGATAATCCAGTTACTGTATCAGTTGCAGGATATCAACCAGATCAAGTATCGCTATCAATGAATGGAGGTTCTATTAAAACTGTGAGCAAGAAGAAAGGTGAATATATGGTTACACCAGACAATAAAATGAGAGGCAAAAATGTTTCAATTTCTGTGTCAGTTAGGGGTGAAGATGGTAAAAGAAAATCTATTGGAAAAATGGATTTTAGAGTTAAGCAAGTCCCTGATCCTAAAATATTTCATTTAAGAAGCAAAAAAGTTTCTAAAGAAGAAATTATTGGGAAACCCACTTTATCTGCACAGATGGTTGATTTTGAATTTGACGGAATTGTATTTAAGGTTGTAAAATTTGACATTGAATGCATTGGAACCGTTCCAAAACCGTTTTATGCCAAAAAAAGAATTGATTCAGAAGTAAAGCAAGAGATTGGAAGATTAAAGAAGGGTGATAAGGTAATAATTAGTAATATAGTAGTTAAACAAAAAGGTGGTAACACAAGAGATATGGGACCTTCAGTAGGATTTAACTATACAATTAAATAAAATTATAAATTATGAAAAGATTAAATAATTACATTTTTATTCTTTTGGTTGTTTGTTTACCAAAAGTTGTTTTTTCTCAAGTATTAACACCTCCTGAATTTAAACCAAATCCAGATACTATTATTGATGGTGCTTATGATAAAATACATAATGAGACTAAACCTAAAGCATATAAATATCCATCCATAAAAGAAAAAGATATTGTATGGTCTAGAACAATTTGGAGAGAAATTGATCTAAGACAGAAAATTAATCATCATTTTTATTTTCCAGCGATAGAAAATAGAGGTAATCTAAATGTTGAGAAGATGAGCCTAATTGATGTAATAATGGAAGCAATTCAATATGGAGATAATGATAAATTCAGATGTTTTAATGTTGTAAATAATATGGCTCCAGGAAATGAATTCAAGTATGGAGTTAAGACTCAGGAAGAAGAGGCGTTAATTGGAACTAAAATCACAAAAGGAGAAGCTATGTCTGCAGAATGGGGTGGAGACTCTGTAGTGGATGGCAACACTGTTTATTTTGACGATATTATTACACCATTTAATAGAACAGAAGTAAGGAAGTGGCACCTTAAAGAAGAATGGTATTTTGATAAGCACAGATCTACTATGGATGTAAGGATTGTTGGATTGTGTCCAATTAGAACTTATATTGATGAAGATGAGGAAGAAAAAGACGAGCCTTTATTTTGGATTTATTTTCCAGAATATAGAGACCTACTGGTACAAACTAAAGTAGCAAATTTCACTAAAAATAATGCACAACAAAGGTCTTATTTAGGAATCTTTGAGAAAAGAATGTTCGCGAGTAGAATTCTACAAGAGTCCAATATAATGAATAGAGCAGTAACAGACTATATGATAGGTCTTGACGCATTGTTGGAGTCCGAAAGAATAAAAGAAGAGATATTTAATATTGAGCAGGATATGTGGGAATATTAATTCTTCAAAATAGCAACTTTTTTAAACCCCATTCAAATGGGGTTTTTGTTTTAGAAAATTTATACGAATTGATATAGAAAATATGGAAAAAGAACTTAGTTTAGAAAAATTGTTCTCTGATATAATTTTATTTTTCATAAGAAATAAGTATTTGATAACTTCAATTACAATTGGTGGGATACTCTCAGTTATTTTATTTCAAAAGTTAAAACCAGCATTTTTTAAGACAAATGCAATAGCAACTTCAGGTATAGCTGCCTATGAAAGGTTTGAAGATGATGACATCTTAAATCAAAGAACAGCAATAAATATGATTAATAATCTTCAATTGGATGTTAGGAAGGAAGATTATGATGCACTTTCTAAAAAGTTAAATATTTCTTTGGAGGAATCTTCTGGAATAAAATATATAGAAGCAGAACAAATATTTAGAGAAGATAAAGATGAAAAGAAACATAACACACCAAAGTTTCAAATAGATCTATTAGTTAGAAATAATGCTTTAATTACTATTGTTCAGGATGGTTTAATTAGTTATTTTAACAATAATGATTATATTAAAACTTATCAGAGAATTTACAATGAGACAAATAATGATATAATCAACACAATAGATGAAGAGATTAAAGAACTAAGATCTTTAAGAAATACTCAGAATTCTACAATTGATTTTAGTACAAATACTATTCTTTCTTCTAGAGATGAAATGGATATTCAAAATCAGATTGTAGATTTAAAGCATAAAAAATCAATAATAATAACAAATAACGAGATGTTAAAACCAATTACATTTGTAGAAGATTTTTCTCTGACTACAATTGAAGAAAGAGAAGTAATTGTTTGGGGATCTGCAATAGGTTTTTTATCTTTTATATTGTCTATTATTATTTCAATTATTTTAGAATTAAAACAAAAAGCGATAAAGCAAGAAAATTAAATGAAAGTAGGAGTTATTGGTTCAGGATATGTTGGTTTGGTTGCTGCAGCGTGTTTTGCAGAGATGGGTAATAAGGTAATCTGTGTAGATGTAGATGAAAGAAAAATTAGTAGCTTAAAATTAGGTGATGTTCCTATCTATGAACCAGGTATAGAACCTCTTGTATATGATAATCAGAAGAAAGGAACATTGATTTTTACTACTAATATTAAGGAAGCTCTAGATGAATCTACTATTGTATTCATTGCAGTTGGTACTCCAATGGGAGATGATGGAAGCGCAGATCTTAAATATGTTTTGCAGGTTGCGGAAGATATTGGAAATAATATGTCTCACCATTTAATTGTAGTTGATAAAAGTACAGTTCCAGTTGGAACAGCTGATTTGGTTAGAGATAAAATTCAAAAAACATTAAATAATAGGGATTGTGACTTAACTTTTGATGTTGTATCCAATCCAGAGTTTTTAAAAGAAGGAGCCGCTATTGATGATTTTATGAGACCAGATAGAGTAGTGGTTGGAGCAGACAATGAAGAATCCCTAGAAGCGATGAGAGAATTATACGCTCCTTTTACATTTAATCATGATAGATTTATAGGAATGGACATTCGTTCTGCTGAAATGACTAAATATGCGGCAAATGCTATGTTAGCAACAAAAATTTCATTTATTAATGAGATGGCAAATATTTGTGAGCATGTGGGTGCAGATATTAATCAAGTAAGAATTGGTATAGGAAGTGATAAAAGAATTGGTTATCAATTTATATATCCAGGTTGTGGTTATGGAGGAAGCTGTTTTCCAAAAGATGTAAAGGCTCTAATAAATATTGCTGACAATAGTGGTTACAAAGCAGAATTAATTTCATCTGTAGAGAAAGTTAACAATAGACAAAAAAATATTTTATTTAAGAAGATTGTTGATAGATTTGGTTCAGAACTAAAAGATTTAAAATTTGCTGTGTGGGGACTGTCATTTAAACCAGGAACTGATGATATGAGAGAAGCTCCTTCCATAAACCTTATAAAATCTATAACACAAAGTGGTGGAAATGTTTCAGCGTATGACCCAAAAGCAATAGATCAGGCAAAGTTTTATTTAAAAGATGTTACTCTTGAATATCATTCTGATAAATATTCCGCTCTAGAAAATGCAGATGCAGTAATACTTGTTACTGAATGGAAAGAGTTTAGAGCTCCAGACTTTCAGAAAATGTCTAAGTTAATGAGGTCAAAAGTGTTAATTGATGGAAGAAATCAATTTTCTTCACAACAAATTAAAAAACATGGATTTGAGTATTATCAAATTGGTGTAAAGTAATATCATGAAATTCCGAAA